>NZ_JBQCGW010000142.1:0-5645 GCF_051955275.1 Pseudobacter sp.
GTGGGGGGCGACGGGTTTTTGATTTTGTCAACTTCCGGTAAAAACCCGTGGGCCCCCGGCCGCGCGCGCCCCCGCGCCCGAGTGCCCCCACGCTTCATCTTAAGGTACACGCTGATTTTAGAGACAAGTTGCTTTTGTGGAACAACAATCACGAAGCCAGCATCGCCTCCTTGATCATCCTCGCACACTCATAATGCTCTCCACTCATCCCTTCCCGCCACGCCAATCCCATTTCCTTCAGATCAAAATGCTTCAATATCGTTCCGGCTGTTCCCATAATCCCCTTTTCATCCTTCGGATACCCCAGCACATAAATACTATCCGCCAGCTCCACTGCCAGGTCAATATAATTCGTACTGAAAATGATAGTATGTAACTAATGACTGGCATTGATCCACTGAAAAGCTTTTTTTACACTTTGGATATTACCCACATCCAATCCTGAAAAGGGCTCGTCCAATACCATATAATAACCGGAACTGAGGAGCTGCTCCAGAATGGCCGTCCGCTGGCGCTGGCCACCAGAGAGGAATACAGGGTACTGGTCCTTGCTTTGGGTCAGCCCCCAGTCACTGAGGTACTGCAATACTTTCTCCTTCTTTTCAACCGGGCCGAGCGGGCTGCGACGCATGGCAAACAACAGCGTCTGTAGTACGGTCTTGTGACGGAAGAGCGTGTATTTCTGATTCACGAAACCAACATCCCCTTCAGCCACCATTTTCGCGGGTTGATGTCCGTTATTGGCATCTTTGCTAAGATCCGGGATCAATACCTGGCCGGTGGTGGGCTTCTCCAGCCCTGTGAGCGCACGGAAAAGTGTGCTCTTCCCCCGGCCGGATCTGCCCAGGAATGCGATGATCTGGCCCTGCTGCCTTTCGGGACGGACCGTATCACGCTCGGTAAAATTGATATCCTGTATGATGGTCTTGCCATTGTAGGTAACACTCAGGTTCTCTACCTGCAGGATCGTTTGTTTTTGTTCGTATGCTAAGGTCATGGTAGCTGATTAAAATGTTGAGTAACGGAAAACTGATTTACGAAGCGTGCGGAGCAGCCAGTCGAGCAGCAGGCCTACCAGCAGGATCACCAGCTGCAGCGCCACGATGCGTCCGTGATTCATGAACTTATCGCTGTTCTTGATGAGTACACCCAGACCGCCGGCAGCCACCAGTATGGATTCCACGGTCACCAGCATCATCCAGGTAATGGCCAGGTTCTGGCGCAGCACATCGATCACATAATCGAACCTTCCCTTGATCACTACTTCCAGCAACACTTCCCAGCGGCTGCATTTCAGACTTCTCGCATGATCGATCTCCTCTTCGGGGATATCTTTCAACACAGCCAGTAAGGAGGTGATAAAATAAAGGCTCATAAATATGAACAGTACTCCTACCTGCATGGTTCTGGCATTACTCACCAGTATCGCCAGGTAAAACGTGATACCTGTCAGCGGCAGGTATCGCAGCCTGCTCATGGTTACGGCCAGTGGCCGCAAAGCGGGTAGTGGCGAGAGATACACAAGGAGGAGTGATATTATGACAGAGAAAAACGTTGCCTGTAAACATAAAGACAGGGAACTGGCCACGTGCACGATCAATCCTTCTTTATATAAAGATTGAAATCCATCCCAAACCTGGCCGGGTGTGGGAAACAGGTGGGTACTTCCGGCGGAACTGATGAACCAGTATCCTGTAACCAGCGCTATCCAGCTCACGCCGATGATCATGCGCTGTTCTGGGCTTATCTTTTCAAATGGTTTGAACCAGTTGGTAATTTTCATTTCGTTTGGTTGAGTTGGTTTAGAAAGGCCGGGCACAGACTCCATCACCGGCTGAGAGGTGATGTACATCTGTTACCCAGCCTTAGAACATGCAGTTAAATTACTTCAGAATGGTGATCACCACACGCCTGTTCTGTGCTTTACCGGCAGGACTGCTGTTGTCGGCGATCGGTTCGTCCTGTCCCTTACCGCCGATCTTCTGGAAACGGTTGGCAGGGATGCCACGCTTCACCAGGTAACTCTTCACAGCTTCTGCGCGGGCAGTGGATAAGGCATAGTTGCCATCTTTGGTACCGGTATTATCAGTGTGACCCACCAGCTCCAGCTTTGAGTCTTCCGCCTGGATCACCAGGTTATAGATCTGATCAAGCACATCTTCTCCTTCCGGACGAAGACTGGCGCGCGCCACATCGAAGTTGATCTTCCATTCACCCGAAGCCACTACGCTGGTAGCCTTCTGTGTATAGTCAGTGGTGTAAGAAGCACCGGCATCTATATCCCTGATCTCTTTCAGGAAAGCCAGGTTCACGGCTTCTTCATAAGGCACCACACGCTTTACATTCTGGTTGAAACCGGCAGGATTCAGTTCTTTCAGATAACGGCTCACCTGATCATATACCGCTTTATAACGGTTAGTACCATCCGAAATACCATAATACTGGTTGGCATCTGCCAGGTTGAACACGCGCGAGCCACCCATATTGTAACTCACTCCATTCTTTTCACCTTTCTGTCCCTTGAACATGGCGTACCAGTATTCAGGAGTTTCCATCGCAAAGGTCTTTGCTGTGGTCTCGGAGGCTTTCTTCCTCCAGGTATCGTACTGTTTCATCTGGTTGGTGGCCGTGTAAGCGGAGCGAAGGATCTTACCGATCACTTCTTTGTTGTTCTCGGCCCACTGACGCAAAACGATGAGGGTAGTTGCCATCTGGTTATTGAACTCTTTAGTTGAAACTACGTCTGTAAATCCAGGCAGTTTATCGAACACCATCTTATCACCGGGCGTCCAGGTAGCGCAACCATCCACTTTTTTGTTGATGGTTTTGCCGGTTAACTTACCATCTTTCACTTCTTTGAGCGGAATGCTCCAGCCTTCCTGCTGACTTTTGATCAGTTCTTTGGCAGACTCGATATAGTCATCATTGGCAGATGCCAGGAAGTTCACGGCTTCGGCATCGTAGGTGCTGGGATCGGGGTTTACTTTCAGACCGTTCGCAAATGCATAGTTCACGGTTGTAACCCAGTCGCCATCACCGATCACAGCAGATACCAGCGCACCTTTCATGGATTGAGGGTTCATCTTCCAGCTGGGTGGCCCGATCAGTTTGTCTTCCCCATAGCTCAGACCTATGGCCGCGATTGCCTGCAACTGGTACTTACCTTTTCCGTATTTGTCATCCAGCGCCTGTTGTGCAGAGCTGATGTAGAAAGGCACACCGTCGCCCATGATCATGATACCTGCAACACCTTCAGTAGGGTTGTTCTTTCCTTTATCGAATTCGTCCACGAATTTCATCTGGAGGTTACGAAGCTCGGAGAGCCAGTCCTGACGCACGATCTCCAGCCTCACGCCATTCTTTTCCATCAGAGATCCTTTACTGGTTTTGGCGCCACCGTTGGCAACGATGATACCTGATTGCGCGTTCCAGGCATAACCACCGATACGCACCAGCGGCTTGTTGGCCACATCACCGGGCTGATCGATCTCGGGGAGCGGCAGTTCATCCGATGTAGTTACATTGTTCACATCCTGATCACTCAGTGTAAGCTGTTCCAGTTTTTTGGATTCATCCACACGTAAACCGGGTGAGAGAAAATATACGGCGCTGCCTACTGCGCCTGCTACTACGAGAACGATGATGGCTTTCGAGAAAAATGTAAGATTAGACCATTTCATGATTGATAAATTTTAATTGGTTTTGAGTTTAGTTGAAAATGTCACCGAATCCTTTGCTTTCCTGCCTGTCATCGGCATTGAGCTTATAGTTCGGGTTTGAATATTTTTTGGATTCAGGTACCTGGTAATTGTCTGTTTTGATCTGGTCGGCCAGCTTGTCCAGTTTGGTGTACAGTTCATCACTGTCGTATGCATACTGGCTGGTGAGCGAATCCAGGTCGAAAAGGTTTTCTTTTGTTACGGCCAGGTCAAGGGCGATGGTATCTGTCACTACATCGAGTGCATAATCCAGTTCCCATCCCTTTGTAAAGCCCATCGCGGATTTAGCCTGTTCGGTGGCTTCGCGGGCGGCGTTGGCGAATGCGAATTCTTTCTTCAGCATATCGATACTCACTTCAAAGTCCATGATCTTGATCTCCATGGCTGTGTCCACCATATTCAGTTTCCTGTCGAGTTTGCCGATCACATGCGCGCGGCTTCCATACTTTCTCACAAGGCCTGTACTCTGGTTGAGCATATGGCTCACACGTTGTGCTTCACTGAGGGTCTTCATCAGGCCGGTCTGCAACTCAACATAGTCGTCTGATTCACGGGCCTTCTCTGGTCCGGCCTTTTGTTCCAGTTCATGCATTTTTGTTTTTGTGCTTTCGGCCCTGCCTTGCAAGAGCACCACTTTCTCCTGGTATTCCTTTGCATCCTTTTCGGCTTTCACGCTTTCGCCTTCCATCGTTGATTTGATGGCTTTGATCTTTGCTTTCGCTTCCTTGAACTGCACACGGTTCTGCACCATCTTCATTTTCTGATCTTCCAGTTCAGCGAAAGGATCATTTTTTATGAGGAGCTTATGTGTGCTTCTGGAAAAGCGCTTGAGCGCTTTTATGATCACGGGCAGCATGATGAAAAATGCGATCACCAGTACCGCTGCGGCCATTGCGCCAAGCACCTGTCCTACCCAGGTGAATACAATTGGAAGAATGTACACGTACAATCCCCATGCGGCAGTTCCCAGCAGCACGATACCAATGAGGGTGGCGATGCCCTTTTCGCCCTTTCGCCAGTTCTTCGGATTAAGAGAGATCTGGTTCTGATCAAAGTGTTTGAGAATGGGCAGTTCCATCACTTTGTTTGTTTCCATTGCCATGGTTGGTTGGTTTTGTTGTTATGCTTTTATGTATTGCTGAATGCCGTTTTTAATGGCAGACAGTTTTTCAATGCTTGCTTTTTTTGCCAGGTCATTCGCCTGTAGTTTTTCGCGGATTGAATTTTCCTGCGGCCTGCTTTTGTTATCGATGGAAGCGAGGGCCTGCTGTTTTTCCTGTACAAGGGCTTCCATTTGCTGCAGCTCTGCTTTCAGTTGCCGGATCCTTTCGGCAGCATGGTCAGCCTCCTGCTGCAGGGATTGTTGTTCTGCATTTCGCTGATCGCGGAGCGCGTTTAGTTTCTGTTGTCCCTGAGCCACATACTGCCCGTGCACTTCATTGATCTTGCTGATGTAGAATTCTGCATCCTGCAGGAGCTTGGCAGGCGATACATTCTTATCGAATGCTTTCGCCATGGTGAAGGCCATCTGGTAGGTCTGTGGCGATGTGGCGCCACCGGCACTGACAGCCAGGTAAAACTCATAGAAGTCATATCCCGGCATGTTGATGGCATCCAGGCCTGCTTCATAAGTGGCAATCACTTCCTGCACTACATCCATCGGGGCGGATGCGGGAGCCGGTGCCGGTTCAAAATGTCTATCTTTTTTCGGCTGTTCTGTAACGTTAGTTTGTGTTACAGGGAATGAGAAGCCCGGTGGTTCTTCTGTGGCAGAAGAATCCCCGTCTGTTTTTACAAACAGACTCTTCCAGTTTTTGAGCATGTTCTTAGGTATTTAGAGTGAATAGGATCAGATCAGGACATACGGATGTTGATACCAATCAAAGCTGGATGCTGTTACACGGAAACATTAAATAGCGGGAATCT
>NZ_JBQCGW010000143.1:0-9529 GCF_051955275.1 Pseudobacter sp.
CTGAATGAACCATCGTCATTTTCACATCTGCCATATCAAAAACGGCTGTGGGAGTGGCAGAGGCTACATTCAGCTCCCTGCGGAGGCTGGGACAGAGCATGAAGCGCTTGTGCTTGTTATCGTAAAACATGGTGACGGATGATGTAAGAAAAACACCGCTGTATAACGAATAATCACCAACATACCTCGAGGAGAAAGGGGATAAGAGTAAATCATTCCCATAAAGTGAAGCGGTAGTGGCTCCAGCCCCGGCGTGTAAATCGCCATCGCCAACCACGAACACATCCCAGGATGATACCCCATCCACAATAGCAACGGGAGCATGATCAAATGTTTTTGCACCATCAATCACCGTTTCATTCCTGCCATTTTCTACAAAATCATTGGCAGTAAAACGATAGGTCCCCTGATCAGTAAAATAATAAAGGAGGCTACCGATATTGTCCGCATGTAAAGCATGCCCCGGGTAGGTATTGCTGTTGTTGACATCTTCAGGAACGGAATGAAAGACCTTATCGTCACTGGCTCTCACAAAAGATAACATACCCTGATTGCCCATATTACTGGTTACATAGTAACCCGCGTTATACGGAGAGATCACTGTTACCATGCCCTGGTATGTATAGATCTGACCAGTGCGCTTATTGGTCATTTTGAATCCCAGATAATAGATGGCAGCCGGGAGGTCTATTTTAGCCTTAAGCTCCCTGCTTTCTGAAATAACCCAAAATCTTGGAGTGATTTGTTCAAGGAGCCGCCACTCGTAGGTATACTCGTCCTTACCGGGCGAACTTTCAGTAATAATGGGATTTATCTTCAGGGTATCGTTGATCACTACAGTATACCTGCCATTGGCCACATCTGTAGAGATCTTTACATCATCGATCTTATTATAAGTATAGCCCTGGTCATATTTTGTGCATGAAATGAAGAGCATCAATACAGTGAAGACGCTTACACCAGCATTCTTTATATTTTCCATCATGATTATGTGATTGGGTTAAAAAGTTACACGTACGCCATTTTCATCGATCAGGGGACCATTTAATGCTTCATAGTCCGCCAACGCCTGGCGCAGCTTTACGGGGAAATTTAGTTGCTGATCAAAACTGATCCCTGAATAATCGCTCAATCCCAGTACGCTGATCATAAACTGCAGTTTGACCTGGCTGAACGCACCGAAAACGCCTTCCACAGATGGCCAGTACCCGGGTTGAACAAATCTGTCAGTTACTGTAACCTTTACCCTTCGTGTATTGATGGTAGTGGTATTATTGAATATGGGCAATTGCCCGATAGCGCCGAGAATAAAATCATTGTTCTCTGCCACGTCCGCCACAATATCGAAGCTCCTGGTGGCCATTTCCGGTGTTTTCAACAATACCACGGGATACTTCAGCTCCACCTGTCCCGCAGGCAGCACGCCTTCGGGCAACAAAAAGTCAACCCCCAATCTTGCGCTGGTACCGGGGCCTGCCACCACTTTAACCATGCGATCATGGCCGGCCTTCCTTCCCACTATCCGCATGTTGAAAAAAACGGTATCACGATCTTTCGGTGTAACATTAAAGGCAAATGAATAAGAAGTGGAATCCGCCCCTGCATCTGTGCTGGTATAAAATGCTATCCCATCCTTTTCCGAATAAAAAGGCACCTTCTCTTTTTTGCACGCAAACAGCATGGAAGCCATTGCAAAAACGATCAAGTATCTCATAAGTTTTAAATAGTTATTATTTATAAGTAGGGTTATATTCCAGTTCCGCCAGAGGAATCGGCAGTGTATACACATCCAGCGATGGCACATTGGCCGTCATGAACTGCATGCGCATCGCATTCTTGCGCTTGTAGTAATAAAAGAGCTGTCCTTCAGCATACAGGTCTTTCCTGTATTCTTTCAGCGTTTCTGCTTCCAGGTAACTGTCCGTTCCGGAAGTGGACAAAGCCGGCAGGCCCCTGACCTGTCTGACAGTATTCAAATGGCCGATACCTTCACTCACAGATCCTGCTGTTTCAGCAAGTATGTAGTGCATTTCCGAGAGCCTGAGAACAGGCACCAGTTGATTAAGTCGGTTGGTATCCAAAGTATTGGCAGCAGTTACACTGCTTGTTTGCCAGTATTTGGACGGAAACGGAAAACCACCGTCCAGTTCCACACGATACAAATAACGCAGATCAGTGGCACCACCGGAAGTGGTTTCATACAGGGAGTTGAAATTAGCCTGGTTGGTAGTAAACCTGTCATTGATAGTTGTGAAGAATCTGAAATAGGTTGACGTGCCATTGTCAGCCCAGGTGGCAATATCACGAACACGGAACATCAGTACCAGTTCCGGAAGGTATAACCTGTCGCGTGTGGCAGCAGCAGCTGAAGCTGCAGCAGAAGTAACGAAAGGGAACCGGGTGGATGTAGTGACTTCCAGGGCGGCCATCCGGGCGCCTGGTTTATCACCGATGTACAACCGGACCCTGGCTTCCAGTGCTTTTACTGCATAGTAATTCATCATACTTCTTCTTGACCTTGAATTGGTAAGAATAGGGTCTGCAGTGATCAGAAGTGCAGCAGCATCTTTCAGATCTTTAAGTATACTATCCGCTACTGCACTGGTAGTACTGGCAGGAACCGGTAAAGGCGTTACCCTGGTTACATATGGAATAGCTTTTTTGTTTTGACCCGCACTGTATTCGGGCCCGAACAAACGCAGCAGATCAAAGTGCATCAGAGCCCGCATGCCTAAAGCTTCTCCCCTGCAGGTAGCATATCCTGCATCAGTCAAAACGGACCGTTTACTTTCCGTGAAGGAGATGATCTTATTGGCACCTGCTATCAGGTTATAACCACTCGTCCAGATAGTATTGAGCGTTGTCATTACAGTAGCGGCCGTATAGTTGAATAATTTTGCATCCCGGTGTGTTGCACCTGCAGCCGTCAGCAGGTAATCCTGTTCCAGTGCGGATACAAAACCCATTGTCAGATTATCACCGTACAGATCACGGCTGGCGGCTTGTGCATATATGCCATTCAGGGCCTGCCGGAAGCCAACTTCGGAAGCGAAGGCTTCTTCTTCAGTAAGTTGAGTGGCTGGTTGTACCGTTAAGAATTTCTTGCAGCCTGCCATGCTCATTATAAACACAGTCAGGCATATGATATAATTAATATTTTTCATCCTCATTCAGTTTATAATCTTGCGCGTAAGGTGAAGTTGTAGCCCCTGGAAAATGGATTGGCTGTGCCACGCTCAAATTGAACGCTACTGAAACGAAGGGCCTCATCCTGCAATCCGGCCATCAGGTCTAAAGACGCGAGGCCGATCTTTTTGATGAACGCATTGTTCACAAAATTGTAGCCGATGTTGAAGGTGCTGAGCACAACTGTATTATCCGTCTGCACAAATCTTGATGTCAGCTGTGTTCCCGCAGCCACTGCCGATATCCTCCGGTATTGCGTTACATCACCAGGTTTGGTCCAGCCCAATTCATAAGCTCTTCTGTCCACATTGTTTCTTGGATTCACATTTTCAACACGGTTAAGCAGTGTTGTATTGTACAGTTTGGCGCCGAACCTGTATCCAAAGTTCACATTGACCGTCCATCCCCTGTACATGAGTGTAGATCCGAAATTGCCGTTCCATTTAGGGTTGGTGTCCCCTACTGAAATTTTATCGGTGCCAGACCAAACATATGTACGTTCACCTGTAAGGGTCCTGAACACCTCCCAACCTGTTGCGGGATCGATACCTAAAGAAGGCACCACGTAGAGCGCCGACATGGATTGTCCCACCTGGAACTGCTGGTTGGGCACATTCTGTGCAGCATTCTTCTGTGTAAGTATTTCGTTCGCAATTCTCAGTGCGTCCGACATTTCTTTCAGAATATTCTTGTTCCTCGCTCCATTAACGTTGATGGTCCAGCGAAGCCGTTGGCCTGGATTGTTCAGTATCTGGTAATTGATGGTAAACTCCACGCCGGTGTTCTGGGTGGTTCCGATGTTTTCGGCATAACTGGAAAAGCCGGTGGAAGGTGCGGTGGTAACGGCCATGATGGCTCCTGCCGTGTTATCGCGATAGGCGTCTACAGTGATGTTCAACCTGCTTTTCAGCAATACGGCATTCACACCTATATTCATGGTCTTGGTTTTAGACCAGGTGAGGTTGGGGTTGGCCATACCAGCCAGCGTAGAACCGATAGCGCCGTAATAACTTGTTGAAGTACCCAGGTTGTATCTGAATTGAGAAACGGCAGCATCCTGGTTCATGGAGCCCCTGTATCCGTAACTTGCCCTGAGGCGCAGTACATTTACAAGCGTCTGGTTTTCCAGGAATTTTTCGTTGTGCATATTCCAACCGAGACCAGCAGACCAGAAAGTGCCGAACTTATTTTCTGTTCCATATGTAGATCCGCCATCACGGGTTAAGCTGCCATCCACAAAATAACGGTTGTCGAAACTATAGTTGCCTGACCCGGTAAATGTAAGGTTGCGGATATTGGATTCTGACCCGGAAGGCCTGCTATTGGGCTGGTACTGCGCCGCAAACAGAATATTATCCAATTGATCTGAGGGAAAGCCCTCGGCCACAAAAGTGTTGGTGGTCCTGGTATTGCTGGTTATGGCGGCACGTCCACCCAGTGTTACCTGGTGGCGGTCAAAATCAAGCAACAGGTTTGCGGCAGTGTTGCTGGCGATATTGGTACCGGTGGTGCTGCCAATGGTATAGGACCCCCTTCTGCTCAGATCAGTTAAATTGGCAAACTGCGAATCAAAGCCTGAAAAGAATTGATCCGATCCGCTTTTATCCCGCCTTACACTCAGACTGGTTTCAATGAAGAAATTGCTGTTCGGCATGTAACGGATGGAGGTATTATTGGTCACCGAAAGGGCATTGGTGGAGTTGATGGAATTCAACCCTGCATCGTACAAAGGGTTGGCAGTCTGGTATAAGGTATTGGACAACACTTCGTTTTCCACGAACTTTTTCATCACGCCATTTTCATCATAAGGTGTCCAGTAGGGATTCATGGTAACATAGTTCGAAAAGGAACGGTAGGGCGATTCGTTTGAATAGGTCTGTGTGATATTGGTGTTGTTGCTGAACTGTATTTTTTTGACCCTGTAAGCGAGGTTGATATTTCCCTGGTAATTTTTCCGGTCCTGCCCTTTCATTACGCCGCTCATCAGATCGGCGGTCAGTTGCACATTGTAGCGCAATACGGCATCCCCTCCCTGTAAATTCAGTGAAGTGCGGTTTGAAGTTCCATTCTGAACTGGGTAGTAGTACCATTTGGTATCGATGCCACGGGCCACATAATCGCTGCGGAGTTTATACAGTTGATCGTCCAGCAGCATCAAACGGCCATTTGCGCCACTGCTATACAAGCCAGCGCGCACTTCAAAATCAAGTTTCTCTTCTGCATTCAGCATATCATATCCTGACAGAACAGGCGTGTTCAGTCTGAAATCATTGGTCAGTGAAACGATCAGCTTTCCCGGTCTGGGCGTGATGGTGGTAACTACCATCACACCATTGGCGCCCCTGGAACCATAAATGGAAGTTGCGGAGGCGTCTTTCAGCAAAGTGACCGATTCCACCATATTCATATCCAGGTTGAACACACGCTCCAGTGGCACTTCAAAACCATCGAGCACAAACAGGGGAAGATTGGGGTTTACATCCAGGTTGAAATTACTTCCCAGGTTCGGGAGCTGGTTTTGTCCCCTCAGCTGGATATTGGGAAGCATATTGATATTGCCGCCCGCTATATTGTCCTGTATGATCCGGAAAGACGGATCAAAAGCGGCAATACCAGCGAAAATATTGTTGGTATTATTGGCCTTCAATTCCGCTCCTGTGATGGTTGTGGCAGCTCCCGAAAAGGTCCCCACTTTTTTTACGAGCCCGGTACCGGTGACCACCACATCTTTCAAGGTCTGCTGGTCCTCCTCCATGGATACATCGTAATCAGCATTTGGCCCTAAAGGCACTTCAAGAGTTTTGTAACCCACCCTGGTGAATACAAGAGCCGTTGATCCGGCAGGTACATTTATCGCAAAGCGGCCATCTGCCTTCGTTTCAACAGTGATGCGTGTTCCTTTGACCGTTACATTCACTCCGCTGATCGCAACCCTTCCATTCTTACTTCCAACAAAACCCGTGATGATATTGTCTTTTCTGGCGGGAGTGGTTGGCGCATTTGCAGGAGCTGTGTTGTTTGTAATTACGATCGTATTGTTTTTAATCACATAACTGATCTGCTGACCGGCAAAAACTTCACTGAGCAGATCCGGCAATCGGGCGCTCAGCGTTTTTACTGTTACTTTTTTAGCACGGTTGAATTGAGGAGTGGTGAAGATGAAATCATACCCGCTTTGCTTCCTGATTTCCGAAAACAGTTCATCCAGGGTATAATCGTTTCTTGACAGTGTGATGTTTTGCGCTTGTACGCATTGGGTCAAAAGCAAGAAGCATACTGCCACCTGGAAGATGCGGCGCAAAATCCTTTTCATTGATAAATCCATCAGTAGTTTTGGTTTAAAGTTGAGATTGCAGTTGGTTGGGCCCTGCAGCAGGTTGTTAAGGCAGGAGTTTCCGTAAGTTTATTTCATTGCTGTATGAGTTTAATAAGAGTAAAGGGTTATCAGTTATTTTTTGGACAGATCGATCATCGCTGATAATTCTGCAACATTGTAATCCATATCCATACCTGATCCTTCTTTTTTGAACCGGATATTTCCATTCCTGTCTATCACGAACTTGGCCGGAATTCCTGTTACCTTGAAAGCACTTACGGCAGGATTGACCTTGCTGGCATTCTGGAGGTCCATATACAAAGGCAGGTTATTATAATTGTTATCCATGAAATACTTTTTGGCTGCGGCTTTCGCATCCTTGTCTTTACCCTTGCCTTCCCAGGTATGAATAAACAGGAAAACAACATCTGGATCATCTTTATATTTATTGACAGTAGCCTGCATAGCCGGAAGTGCTCTTTTGCAAGGGCCGCACCAGGTGGCCCAGAAGTCAATGACAATTGTTTTCCCCCTAAAGTCCGAAAGGGAAACTTCTTTTCCCTGCTCATTCAAAACCGTAAACGAAGGAGCTTTTTCTTTCACCATTGTCTTTTCCACTTCCTGCAGCACATTATTGTTCATTTTCCTTTTCAGCCCTGCCATGTATGCCTCCACATCCTTTCCCGGATGAACTGCCTGCCAGGCCGCAATCAATTCCTGTTTCAGCCTGTCTCCCCCGGCCCTGTTGAGCATCGCTTCTTCCAGATGGGGCAACGCTTCAGCGTGCCGGCCTGTTTTGCTCATCAACAGGTAGTATTCAGTTTGTAATTGAGGCGATTTCCTTGCCGTATTCTCATAGACCGTGCTGATTGATTGAAAGGCCTTTTGATAGTCCCCTGTGTTGAATAAAGCACTGCTTTGCAATTGAAGCAGGTTCATTTTATCGCTTTCCTTCAGGTCTTTCCTGGATAGTTCATTGGCCAGGAAAGCGGCTGCAGCTGCTGCATCAAAATTGATAACCGAGCCTGCAATACTATTAAAGGCCCTGGTCCGCTCGGGTTCGGAAAGCAGGTCGAAGTATTTAAATGCACCGGAAGCATTCTTTTCTCCAAGGAAACTATTTATCAGGTAGGTATTATACTTGTTGAAATCCTGTCCTGGAAATTCTTCTTTTAATTCCGCCAGGACTTTTTCCTGTTGAACGATGTCTTTACCGAACATTTTTACAGATGCGATGTCCAGCGCCACGGCACCTTTCGGAAACCTGTTCACAATCACCTTACCCACTGAGTCAGCCTTACGAGCATTTACAAGCTGGTAATAGGTATAGAGTGTAGCATAATCCTTTTCTGATCCGGAATTACCTAACTCATTCAATTTTGCACGCAGTTCCGTTGAATCTTTGATAGTCCTCAACGCAGCCACTTCGGGGGTTTGAGTGATCATCCGCTGGCTGTATACGTTGTACGTTGAAAGCAGTGTTACAATAGCAGTGAATACTTTTTGCATTGTGATGGTTTACATTTTGAATATTGACAACCACAGAAAGATCTTGGGGGGGCGCATGCCAGTATTTTATCTTGAATATTTATAAATATTATATTTGGCGCATGGAAGCGGGTAATACAGCTATGGTCAAAGAGCTTTTACTGCAGGTCCGTCAGGGAGATGAAACAGCTTTTACTGCTTTGTTTGACCTGTACAGACCACGGATCTATACCACCGCGCTCAGGATCACCAAAGATGAATGGTCGGCGGAGGAAATACTACAGGACACCTTCGTCAAAATCTGGAAAAACCGCGAAACGCTGGGTGATATCGGAAACTTTGAAGGCTGGCTGTATACCATTGCACGGAATATCACCTTCAATGAACTGAAACGTATCGAGCGGGAAAAATCAAACTATAACCGTATGGTGAAGGATTCGGTTGCTGAAGCCAGCCAGGGTGCTGATACGGAGATGCATACCAAAGAATTTCAACAGCTACTGCACCAGGCTGTGGCGCGGTTACCGGAGAAACAAAAAGTCACCTACCAGCTCATCAAGGAACAACAGTTAAAGCGGGAGGAGGCCGCCACATTGCTCCAGGTTTCCCCGGAAACAGTAAAATGGAACCTTGATCAGGCCATGAGAAGCATACGGGCTTACTGTATGATGCACATGAAAGACCTGCCGCTTATTTTTATTTTGCACTTTCTGAAATAATTTTAATTATTACCCCCCAAAGTGCTTCGGACATTGTCTAGTAAATAAACCTTTATCAGAATATAATGATTAAACACGAGCGGCTGGCCTATTTACTGAACAGGTTAATGGCCGAAGAGGCCACCGGAGAGGAGCATGCCGAAATGCTCCTGCTTATCCAGGATCCTGCCAATGAGGACTTTGCCAAAAGTGAAATTTTCACCGCTTACCAAACTGCCAGGAACCTCCAGGACCTGGTCCCCGAAAAAAAACAGCAGATACTGGAGGCCATTTTCCGGTCAGACAGGGAGCACAAACCACCTGCTGTTTTAACCGGCTCCTTTGGATGGAGAAGGTGGGCTGCAGCAGCCATACTGGTGACCGGCATTTCGGTTATTGGATTTTACCTGCTGAGAAAGTCAGAACCTGCTCCAGCACTTCCGGTAGCACAAAAGACCGATATACAAGCCGGTGGCAACAAAGCAACATTGACATTGGCAGACGGTAAAGTGATCTCATTAACGGACGCCGATAACGGAAAAATTGCCACTGAAGCAGGATTGGTCATTACCAAACAGGCAGACGGGCAGTTGCTGTATGAAGCGGTGGACATAAAGGGAGAAGCCGGGGGCTACAATACCATTACCACGCCTTACGGAGGAAAATACAAGATCGTATTACAGGATGGCACGAGCGTTATCCTGAATTCAGGTACCAGTATCACCTATCCTATCGCTTTCAGCAAAGATCTCCGAAAAGTCACCCTGACCGGTGAAGCCTATTTTGAGATAGCAAAGAATGAAAGCAAACCTTTTATTGTAAACATCCAGATCGGAAGAGC
>NZ_JBQCGW010000144.1:0-6587 GCF_051955275.1 Pseudobacter sp.
GACCGGGTTCCGCATACCAGTAACGATCTGGCCTACCTGAAAGACCTGGCGCCGGAATACAGTGGGGACGAATTGTATGTTCACACTCCCTGTGTGGTGAGTGATCAGTTGATCACTGCTAACGGAGCAGCCGCACTGGAAATGATGGCGGCGATATTCAGGAAGTTCAATGTGTTGGAAGAAGGTGTGACAGATGCTGTTTATGATCTGTTTAAGAGTGCAGGGATGGAGAACAGATTGTTTGCAGAGCAACAAATATAATAGAACCGGGTTAGTAAGTTGAGCTTACAAAAAAGGCTGCGTTTCATACGAAACGCAGCCTCACTATTTTTATTGATTACGTATCAGCTGAACACTTCACTGTTCACTACATGCGTGCCATCTTCAATCTGCGTCACATACACTTCCGGTGTAACCTTGAACAGGCCTTCAAATGATTTCTGGATCTTCTCTCTGAAGCTGTCTACCATTTCAGTATGAACGATATTGATAGTACATCCTCCGAAGCCACCACCCATCATCCTTGAGCCAACTACGCCTTCGATAAATCCGGCGCGTTCAGCCAGGAAGTCGAGCTGCGTGCAGCTTACGGCATATTGCTTGCTGAGGCCGTTATGTGTTGCGATCATCAGTTTGCCGAAAGTATCCAGGTCTCCATGCTGCAAAGCGTCACAACCACTGATCAGACGTTCTTCTTCTGTTACCACATACCAGCAGCGATCGAACACAACGGAACTCATATCATGCTGGTGCTGTTGCAGCATCTCCAGCTTTACATCGCGAAGCGATTTGATTGCAGGGTAAGATTTTCTGATTATGCTTACACCTTCTTCACATTGCTGGCGGCGGACATTGTATTCGGAGCCGGCGAGCGAATGTGTAACCATACTGTTTACAAGAACGATCTTATGATCGGGAAAATCGAAAGGAATGTATTCATATTCCAGGCTGCGGCAATCGAGTTTCATTACATGACCTTTTTTACCATGCAGGCTGGCAAACTGGTCCATGATACCACATTTTACACCAACGAATGTATGTTCGGTTTTTTGTCCGATGAAGGCAAGCTCCATCCGGCTTAGACCGAGGTTGAACAATTCATTGAGTGCAAATCCGTATGCAGAGCAGAGCGCTGCGGAAGAGCTCATGCCCGCGCCCACGGGAATATCGCCGTCGATCAGCACCTGTGCGCCGCCGACAGTTTTTCCGGCAGCTTTGATATGATGGGTAACTCCGAGGAGGTAGTTCATCCAGCCGGAAACAGGCTGGAGGCTTTCTTCGGGATTGAAGGTGAAAGATTCTTTGAACTGATTGGCATAAATGGTGATAGCAGGCTCGGAAACCGCTGCTATGGCCACATACATGCGTTTGTCCACTGCGCCGGGCAGCACAAAACCCTCGTTGTAATCCGTATGCTCTCCGATCAGGTTCACTCGTCCCGGGGCGGCAACAACAATTGGTTCCTGTCCATACAACTCCCGGAATTTCTTACGCAAACGTTCTACTATCGCCATATCTGTGAAAATGATTTAATTTTAAAAAATCTACTTCAAAACGGAAATTATGAGTTTTCTGATCGACCGGCAAACCGACAACGACCTCGAGCTTCTCAGATTGCAAGATAAGGCATCTGGCACAACAATCAGTATACTTCCTGCATATGGAGCCCTGCTGCATGGCTTTGAAGTGCCGCTTGATAGCGGCAGGATCAATATCATTGCCAATTATAGCGGAAAAGCAGATCTGGAGCAGGATCTGGCTGTTTCTTACAAAAGCGCAAAGCTGTCACCCTTCGCCTGCCGCATCCCGGATGGCCAGTATAGTTTTGATGATAAAACATACCATTTCGCCAATCGTTTCAATGATGGTACCGCTATTCACGGACTGCTTTACAACAAGCCCTTCAACCTGGTGGATCAGTTCACGGACGACCAGCATGCTGCTATCCGCCTCCGGCATCATTACAAAAAAGCAGACGCCGGATTTCCATTTGAATATATCTGTGAAGTGAAATATGCATTGCATCCCAACAGAGCGCTGCAGGTGGAAACCACTGTCATCAATCTCACAGATGAGTTCATTCCCATGCAGGATGGATGGCATCCTTATTTCAGCCTGGGCGGCAAGGTTGACCAGTACGAAATGCAGTTCCGCTCAGATACCATGCTGGAATCCAATGAGCAGATAGTTCCTACGGGTAATACTATTTACGATGATACTTTCCTCAACGGCGCCGTTATCGGCAACCGGTTCCTGGATACCTGTTTCCTCCTGGAACATGAAGAAGGACTGCCCTGCTGCGTGCTTTACAATCCTGAAAACAAGCTGCAACTTGCATTCTATACCAATCATCGCTATCCTTACCTGCAGATATATACGCCGGACCACCGGAACAGTATTGCCATAGAGAACCTGAGCGGCGCTCCCAATGCCTTCAATAATGGAATGGGACTGATCCGGATGAGCCCCCGCCAGACCCTTACTTTTAACCTCTGGTACCAGTTGAGTATTGGGTAAAACCATTACCTTGTGTAAAATGAATTGGTTTATGAAGTTTCTCAGGTTCACCCTGGTTTTTGGCCTTATCGCTTTCCTGATCAGCTGCTATGAAGTGAATGAAGAAGTGGTGATCAATGAGAATGGCAGCGGCGTTTATGAATCACGCATGGATCTGAGCCAACTGATTGAACTGATGCAATCCTTTGCGGGCGAAGAGGAAATGACAAAAGGTGGGCTGGATAAAGTATATGATACGGTGATCAGCATGCAATCCTTTCTCGATTCAGCCGATGAAGCCACTGTAAAGGCCAATGGCTGGATGAAGGATGGAAAGATCGCTGTAAAAATGAATATCAAAGAGAAATTATTCAAGATCAATCTCAACGTTCCTTACCAGAACCTGGAACAACTGCAAAGCCTGATGGAAGGACAGGGCGCGCTGATGAAGGATTCCTTCACCGGCCTCATGAACAAAGGCTCAAAGGAAAAAGCGCCGAAAGACTCTTCCGAAGCGGTTTTCCAGGATATCGTGAGCCTCTATAAAGTAACCCTGGATAAAGGGCTTATCAAGAAAGAGCTGGATGCTGAAAAGTACAGATCCCTGATGGAAAGGCCGCAGGCAGGCGATGTGAAACAGATGGCCAACTCAGGCATGGAAATCATCTATACCTCCAGTTTCAAACTGCCGGGTTCTGTTAAAAATGTAAGCAATCCCCTGCTGAAAGTATCGGAGGATAAAAGGACCGTGACGGTGCGGTACAATCTGCTGGATGTAATTAACGATCCTGCTAAATACGCCTTTACGATTGAATATTGATCAGTTCTCCATGAGGTCAGCCAATAAACGCTGGCTCTACCTTTTCCTGCTGGATGTGATGGCAGACCTGGTGGCAGTTTATCTCAACTGCACCACCCTCCGCTATTTTACCAAACCACTGCTGATGATCTTACTGCTGGTCTGGTTCCTGAGCTATTATCTGCAGGACAGCCGTGGAAGGATGCTAGTTACCTGGGCCCTGATCTTCTCCTGTGGCGGGGACATCTTCCTGCTCTTTACCGCCAATAATGAAATTTTCTTTATGGCCGGGCTGGTCAGCTTCCTGGTGGCGCATATCTTCTATCTTCTTTTCTTCCTTCGCGTAAAAAAACAGAACAGGCCCGGGAAACCCTGGAACCCGATCGTGGTGTTCCTGATGCTGATTTATATCTCAGTACTGTTCTATATCCTTAAACCTGGCGCAGGACCGCTTAAGGTCCCGGTGCTGGTGTATGCTTCAGTGCTGGGAGCCATGCTGCTCGCGGCCATACATGCTTTTCATTTTCCCGCACAATTGTCAGGGGCCTTCTGCGTTACAGGAGCCATGCTTTTTGTGGTGTCGGACAGCCTGCTGGCGCTGGATAAATTCCACCAAAGCTTCAAGGCCGCCTCCTTGCTGGTGATGACAACCTATTGCCTGGCACAATTGTTACTGGTAACAGGAAGCAGGAAATATCTGCAATCCCGCAATAACTCATAATTTTACCGCCCGAATTGAAATAGTATGCAGACTGATTTTTTAGTGATAGGCTCAGGAATTGCCGGGCTCACATTTGCGCTCAAAGCCGCAGAAAAGTACCCGGATCAGAAGGTTACGGTCATCACCAAGACCAGCGCCGATGAAACCAATACCAAGTACGCACAGGGTGGCATCGCCGGTGTAACTGATTTTGAGCGCGACAGCTTTGAGAAACATATCGAAGACACCCTCATTGCCGGTGACGGCCTCTGCAATAAAGCCGTAGTGGAAATTGTAGTGAAAGAAGGGGTGGACCGGATCCAGGAAATGATCGGATGGGGAACACAGTTTGATAAGGAAGCCGATGGTGATTACAAGCTCGGCAAAGAAGGTGGCCATAGCGAGTTCCGCATCCTGCACCACAAGGATGTAACAGGGAAGGAGATCGAAAGGGCCATGCTCGAAGCCGTGGCTGCCCATCCCAATATCGAGATCATCAAACATTGCTTTGTGGTGGACCTCATCACACAGCACCATATGGGATTCCTGGTTACCAAGTCAACACCCGATATCGAATGCTACGGCGTGTATGTGCTGAACCTTCAATCCAATAAAATTGAAAAGATCCTGGCCCGCACCACCTTGCTCGCTACCGGCGGCAATGGCCAGGTGTACCGCTCCACTACCAATCCCAATATTGCTACCGGCGATGGCGTTGCCATGGTGTACCGCGCCAAGGGAAGGATCGAAAATATGGAGTTCATCCAGTTCCATCCAACAGCCCTGTATGAGCCAGGCGTACGCGGACAATCATTCCTCATTACCGAAGCAGTTCGTGGTGATGGCGGTATCCTCCGCAACAAGAAAGGAGAAGCCTTCATGGAGAGATATGATGAGCGCAAAGACCTGGCTCCGCGCGATATCGTGGCCCGTGCGATCGACAGTGAAATGAAGATCACCGGTACAGAGCACGTATACTTAGACGTTAGACATATACCGCTGGAAAAATTCACGGAGCATTTCCCCAATATCTACGAGAAATGCAGGTCCATCGGTATCGATGTCACAAAAGATATGATCCCCGTAGCACCTGCTGCACATTACAGCTGCGGCGGCATCAAAACCAACGAATGGGGCAGAACCAGCATCCGCAATCTTTATGCGGCCGGAGAATGCGCCAGCACGGGGCTTCACGGCGCCAACCGCCTGGCCAGCAATTCCCTTCTGGAAGCCATGGTGTTCGCGCATCGCGCCTTCCTCGACTGCACATTGCAGCGCAGGGAAAACGATGACCTGTTGCCGATCCCAGACTGGAACACCACCGGAACTTCCGAGCCCAGGGAAATGATCCTGATCACGCAGAGCCTGAAAGAAGTGCAGCAGATCATGAGTGATTATGTGGGTATCGTAAGGACCAATGTGCGTCTGGAAAGAGCGCTCCGCCGCCTCGACCTGCTCTGGGAGGAAACCGAAGTACTGTATGAGGCCACTACTGTTTCCCCGCAGCTCTGTGAGCTTCGCAATATGATCACAGTCAGTTACCTCATTGTGAAAGCCGCCCAGTTCCGCAAAGAAAGCCGCGGCCTTCATTACAACACTGATTACCCTGCCAAGAGCAGGCTGGTACAGAATATCGTACTGTAACACTTTCAGGATACAGTCGCTCGCGGCCCCGCGAGCGACTGCGCACAGCTTGAGTAAAACTAAAATGAATTCTATGCAGCAACCCTCTGCCATGATCTTTGCCGCAGGCCTTGGCACCCGGTTCAAACCCTGGACGGACAAGCATCCCAAAGCCCTGGCCATCATCAATGGCAAATCCCTGCTTCAAAGGAATATCGAATACCTGCAGCAATATGGCATCCGCAATGTGGTGGTGAATGTGCATCATTTTGCAGAGCAGATCACCAACGCTATCACTCAGAATGATGGATGGGGCAGTACCATTACCATCAGTGATGAAACCGATGCTGTGCTCGAAACCGGAGGCGGGCTTAAGAAAGCCGCATCTTTTTTCAGTCAGACCCAATCGCCGGTAGTGATCATCAATGTTGATATTCTTACCGATCTCAACCTGGGCGACATGTTAAAAGCACATCAAAGTTTTCAACCGCTTGCAACGCTGGCGGTTTCTGACAGGTCAACTTCCCGGTACTTCTTATTTGATGAGCAGGATACCCTTGCCGGATGGCGGAACGTGAATACCGGAGAGGAGAAGATCAGCAGACCCGCCGCAACCTATATCCAGAAAGCATTCAGCGGCATCCATGTATTTGATCCGGCGATGCTGCCGATGATCCACCAGGAGGGCAAATTTTCCATGGTGGATGTGTACCTGCAACTTGCCAGAACCCAAACCATCCGCGCCTTTGACCACAGCGGTTCGCTGTTCATTGATGTGGGGAAACCTGAATCGGTAGAAAAAGCAGAGCGCCTGTTTCCCTGAAAATTGCCAAATGCGCTGGCATCCCTATTTTCACTAAATTTGGCCGCTATTCCTGTACAAACAATATGATCGCCGTAATCGACGCAATAAGAGACCTTTGTATCTCAATGGGTGAAGCGCCTCTTGACATAGAAGTGCTGCCCCAG
>NZ_JBQCGW010000145.1:0-17588 GCF_051955275.1 Pseudobacter sp.
TTTCGTTTCCCGCCAGGAACTGGTGGAGAAAGTGGCCAACCGCCTGGCAACGGATTATGAAGCGGCCATGGTTGCCATCGATGAAAAACCGGTGGACAGTCTTGGTAAACTGCTGGGCTATATCGGAACCGTGCTCAACTATTGTAAAAAGATAAATCCTGTTTTCTTTTCTGACCTCCGCAGGCATTATCCTGTGCAATGGGTGGAACTGAATAAAACGATGGACAATACCGTTGGCTCCCGCATCATCAGAACGCTGGAGACGGGTATCCAGGAAGGACAGTTCAGGGGCAACCTGCATCCCCAGCTGGCCATCGCTATCTGGCAGCAGCATATGGCCACTGATTTTGAATTTGCCGCCCGGCTCACCAATGATTATTCCAAGGACGAAGTGTTCCGCCAGGCGCTCTACCTCTTCCTCTACGGAGTGGTAACACCTGCAGCTATTCCTGCACTGGAAGAAGCACTCAACTCATTCTCTCATAACAATCATGAACATACGCAGTCAGCTGCGCACTGAACAACCACATAACAATCACACACATGAATCGCTTACAAACGTTACGGAGAACAGCCTGGCTGCTGCTCACGCTGGTGAGCCTTACGCCTGTACTGCAGGCGCAACAGCCCTCCCAGCTGCCTTCTCCCTTTACTTTGAAGAATGCACTGGAGTTTGCACTGGAGCATAAATCCAATGTAAAGAAGGCAAAGCTCGATGAAGAGAATTCCCTTCACCAGATCGCAGAAGTGAGAAGCCGCGCGCTTCCCACCATTTCAGGAACAGGTGGCCTCACCTACAACCCCATCCTGCAGCTTAGCGCTGTTCCGGGCGATCTCGCCGGCCAGCCAGGCACTACCCTGCTCATTCCTTTCGGACAGAAATGGAACAGCAGCGCCGCCATCTCTTTGCAGCAGAACCTGTTTGACCAGAGTGTTTTTACAGGCCTCAAAGCTGCCAAAACAACGCAGGAATATTATAAGATCATGAGCACGCTCACCGATGAACAAACCATCGAGCAGGTGGCCAATAATTACTACCAGGTGCTGGTGCAACGCCAGAAGCTGGTGGTGATCGACAGCAATATCGCCACTACAACCCGTGTGAAGGAAGTGATCGACGGACAATATAAAAACGGGCTGGCCAAGAAGATAGACCTTGACAGGACCCGCGTGAACATCTCCAACCTGCAGGCGCAACGCCAGCAGTTGCTGAATGCTGTTCAGATCCAGGAGAATACATTGAAATTCTATATGGGAATGGATATTTCCACTCCGCTTGATATACCGGCCGCCAGCTTTGAAACCATCGAGCCCTCCATGCAACTGGCTTCCGCCAAACCGGACGTTACCAAAATGACGGACTACCAGTTGCTGAAGAAACAGGAAACATTGTACAATTTCCAGAAGGAAGCCGTGAAAGCAGAGTACTATCCTACCCTCAGTCTCAATGGCAACTACGGTTACCAGGGCCTTGGCAACAAGTTCCCCATCGGTACCGGCAAGCCTGCCGTGAACTGGTTCGACTATGCCTCTATCGGCCTCAACCTGAAGATCCCCCTCTTCAATGGCTTTGCCACCAGGTCAAGGGTAAGGCAGGCAGATGTAGATGTACGCAAGGTGCAGGAAGACCTGAAGAATACAGAGCTCAGCCTCAACCTCGCTTACGAAAATGCAAAAACGCAGATCTCCAACAGCATCATCACGCTCAATAATCAGAAAGAGAACGTAGAGCTGGCGCAGGAAGTGTACGATAACACACGCAACAACTATAACCAGGGGCTGGCCCCGCTGACTGACCTGCTGGATGCAGAGAACAGTCTGACCACCGCCCAAAACAATTATTCATCAGCCCTGCTCGACTACCGCCTCGCGGAGATCCAGCTGATCAAAGCGCAGGGAAACCTCAAATCACTTTTAAACTAACAGTACATGAAAAAGATATTCAGGATTCTCCTGGCGGTAGTGCTCATCGGCGGTTCGCTGTTTGCCATTGCGCAGGTATTGAAGAACAACAAGAAGAAAGCGGAAGAGAAAACGGCCATAGTAGCGCAGACCAATGCAACCGTAGCCGTTCGTGTGAGCCCCGTTACCAAATCTGCTCCCGATCTCGATGTGATCGCCAATGGCAATTTCGCACCTTCACAGGAGCTCAGCTTCTCAGCTGAAAAACCTGGCCGCGTTGTGAACGTACTGGTGAAAGAAGGAAGCAGTGTAAGCAAGGGACAGGTGCTGGCCACCATCCGTGTTGACCAGCTCAATGTGGATCTGGCAAGCGCTGAAGCGGCCTACCAGACTGCCGTTACGGATTTCGACAGATATACCAACGCCTTCAAAACAGGCGGTGTTACCCAGCAGCAGCTGGACCAGGCAAAACTGCAACTGAGCAATGCAAAAGCCAAGCTGGATGCCAGCCGCATCAATCTTGGCGATGCCACTATCCGTGCCAGTATCAACGGTATAGTGAATGCTAAATTCATCGAGCCCGGCTCCGTGGTGGCAGCAGGCACCAAGCTGTTCGATATCGTGAATGTATCCACCCTGAAACTGCTGGTTACCGTTAACGAAGCGCAGGTGGCCAATCTGAAAACCGGCAAGCAGGTAAAGGTCAAAGCCAGTGTTTACCCCGGTAAAGAATTCACCGGAACCATCACCTTCATTGCCCCCAAGGCAGATGCTTCCCTCAACTTTCCTGTTGAGATCACCATCACCAATAATCCCGGCCAGCAGCTCAAAGCAGGTATGTACGGCACAGCGGTGTTCGATTTCCCTGACCAGGCAGCAGCCATCATTGTTCCGCGTACCGCCTTCGTGGGCAGCGTGAGCAGCGGTGAAGTATTTGTGGCCGAGAACGGCGTTGCAAAACTGAAGAAGGTAACAGCAGGCCGTGTATTCGGCAACCAGGTGGAAGTGGTAGACGGTTTACAGGAATCAGAGCAGGTGATCATCAGCGGCCAGATCAACCTGGCGGATGGCGTAAAGATCAGCACTATCCAATAACCCTACCCATTGTTGTAGCATAAAGATTATTACATGAAACTGGCAGAAATATCAATCAAACGTCCATCCCTCGTCATCGTGTTGTTCACGATCCTGACGTTGGGCGGGCTGTTCAGCTATACCATGCTTGGTTATGAACTTATCCCGAAGTTCGATACCAATGCCATCACCATCGTTACTACCTACCCCGGCGCTTCGCCTGGTGAGGTGGAGAACACGGTGACCAAAAAAATCGAGGATGCCGTAGCATCCCTGGAAAATATCAAGAAGCTCGAATCCAAATCGCTCGAAAGCGTGTCGCTGGTAACCATACAGCTGCAAAGCAATGCGGATGCGGATTACGCGCTCAACGACGCACAGCGCAAGATCAATGCCGTACTGAAGGATCTTCCGGAAGACATCGATCCGCCTTCTCTCAACAAGTTCTCGCTCGACGATCTTCCTGTAGTGACCCTGAGCTCTTCCGCCAATATGGATGAGAAAGAGTTCTATGACCTAATCGATAAAAGGGTAAGCCCGATCCTTTCAAGAATGGAAGGTGTGGCACAGGTGAACCTCATCGGTGGTTCCGAAAGAGAGATCCAGGTGAGCCTGGATGCAGACAAGCTGAAAGGTTATGGCATCTCGGTTCCTCAGGCGCAACAGATGATCCTCGGCTCCAACCTCGATTTCCCTACCGGTAATGTACAAACGAGAGAGCAGAGCATCCTGGTTAGGTTATCCGGTAAATACAAATCGGTGGACGAGCTCCGGAACCTGGTGCTCACCGCCGCCAATGGTATCCAGATCAGGCTCGGCGATGTGGCCGATGTACAGGATGCACAGAAAGAAGTGGAGAAGATCAGCCGGGTGAACCAGCAGAACTCCATCGCCATCCAGATCATCAAACAATCAGACGCCAATGCGGTGGCCGTATCAGAGGAAGTGCAGAAGCAGATCGTGCAGCTTGAAAAGGATTATGCTGCTGTTGGACTGAAACTTGCCATCGCCAACGACAGCTCCGTATTCACCCTGGAAGCTGCCGACTCGGTGGTGCATGACCTGCTGATCGCCGTACTGCTCGTGGCCTTTGTGATGCTGTTCTTCCTGCACAGTTTGAGAAATGCCATCATTGTGATGGTATCCATCCCTGCATCGCTCATTGCCACTTTCATTGGCATGGCGCTGTTCGGATATACGCTCAACCTGATGAGCTTGCTCGGTCTCTCCCTGGTAGTAGGTATCCTGGTGGATGATGCCATTGTGGTACTGGAAAATATTTACCGTCACATGGAGATGGGTAAGAACCGGGTGCGTGCTTCTTATGAAGGCACCAAAGAGATCGGCTTTACGGTAACTGCCATCACCCTTGTGATTGTGGTAGTGTTCCTGCCGATCGCATTGAGCACCGGCCTGGTATCGAATATCATCAAGCAGTTCTGCGTAACGGTGATCATCTCTACCATGTTATCGCTGCTCTCCTCGTTTACCATCGTTCCCTGGTTGAGCTCACGTTTTGGTAAGCTGGAGCATATCACCGGGAAGAATATTTTCGGCAAGATCATCCTCGGTTTTGAAAAAGGACTGACTTCCTTTACACACTGGATCACCAATATCCTCAAATGGAGCCTGGGCCATAAACGCATCACACTGGCCATTGTACTGGTGATGTTCGTAGGTTCCCTGTACATGGTAGCCGGCGGATTCATCGGTGGTGAGTTCTTTGCCAAGAGCGACCGTGGCGAGTTCCTGGTGCAGATAGAAATGCCCAAGGATGCCGCCATTGAAAGGACCAACCTGATGACACAAAAAGCGGAGAAATTCCTTCGCAACAAAATAGAAGTGGTTGACCTGATCACCACCGTGGGTCAGACCAGTGAGGGTTTGGGAGCTTCGCAATCCACTCCTTACAAATCAGAGATCCTGGTAAAACTGACGCCAAAAAAACTCAGGGCAGACGATTCCTACGTGTATGCAGCCAAGGTAAAACGCGAGCTGCAGCAGGAACTGGTGGGCGCCAAAATAAAGACCACTCCCATCGGTATGCTCGGTACGGCCGACAGAGCGCCGCTGGCGCTGGTGGTGACCGGTTCCGATCTCGACAGTGCCATGGTATTCGCCAATGCCGCCATGGCTGAACTGAAAAAAGTGAAAGGCGCTACCGAAATAAAGCTTACTGTGGAATCCGGTAACCCGGAGATCAATGTGCAGGTAGACCGTGATAAAATGGCCGCCCTGGGGCTTACCCTCCAGACCGTGGGCCTTACCATGCAGACAGCTTTCAACGGTAATACAGACGGCAAGTACCGCGCCGGTGAATATGAGTACGATATCAATATCCGTTACGGAAGTTTCAACAGGAGCAGCATCGACGATGTGCGCAACCTGGAGTTCACTAACGATAAGGGACAATCGATAAAATTATCACAGTTTGCTACTGTTGCGGAATCATCAGGCCCCAGCCAGCTGGAGCGCCGCGACAAGAGCCCTTCTGTGACGGTAGAAGGACAGACAGTAGGCCGGCCTTCCGGTACTGTAGCCTCTGAGTGGCAGGCCGCCTTTGAAAAGATCCGCAAGCCTACAGGTGTGAACTGGATCTGGGGTGGCGATATGGAAAACCAGAGTGAAGGTTTCGGTACGCTCGGCGTGGCGCTGCTGGCAGCCATCCTGCTGGTATACCTGGTGATGGTAACGCTGTACGACAGCTTTGTAACGCCTTTCGTAGTACTGTTTTCCGTACCGCTCTCCTTCATCGGGGCGCTGCTGGCGCTGGCGTTGACCAACAACTCGCTGAACATCTTCACTATCCTGGGTGTGATCATGCTGATCGGTCTGGTTTGTAAGAACGCCATCATGATCGTGGATTTTGCCAACCACCGTAAACAGGCAGGAGAAAACACCATTACCGCATTGATCCAGGCCAACCACGCCAGGTTACGCCCGATCCTGATGACCACCATTGCGATGGTATTCGGTATGCTGCCGATCGCTATCGCCTCCGGCCCCGGCGCCGAATGGAAGAACGGTCTGGCCTGGGTGATCATCGGCGGTCTGATCAGCTCACTCTTCCTCACGCTGATCATTGTGCCTGTGATCTACGCCATATTCGACCATTGGGGATCGAAGGGCAGAAAGAAAAGAGAACAACAAAAATCGATAGAAGAATTAATGACTGAAGACTATGTGCCTACGGAGACAGAAGACGGCTTCACGCCCACGCACGTAGTGTAGTACGGATTTGTATCAGAAAGGATATGGCAACCGGAACGGAATCAGTATCGGTTGTTGTTTGGGGTTAATGAAAAAGACCGTCACCTGGGGAGGTGGCGGTCTTTGTTTATGATCAGTTTTGAAATTATTATGCTGGCCAGGCCCATTTCAAAAAAACCGGCATCGCCTTCGCCCAGGTCTCCACATCATGTTTTCCATCTCGCAGCTGCAGGTATTTCATCTCCTTCCCTTCCATATATCCTTTGTGCATGAGCTCGCGCATGCAATCAATAGTATCATCGATGGTATCTATCACGCCATTCCGGTTACGGTCTTCCTGTTCATCTTTCTCACCCACTTCAAAGAAGAAACGTTGTCCGGGATGGTACACGCCTTCACGGATCTGGCGATGCATGAGGCGGTCGCGGTGCTCATTGTAATCACGATCCGTTTTGTCTTTACTCCTCCACCACAGTGAACCGGAGAACACGCCCACGGTACTGAATACGCGCGGGTTGTTCCAGGCAATGTCCAGCGCACTGAGACCGCCCAGGGAAAAACCTGCAAAGGCCTTTTCACCACGGATGATCACGGGATAACGATAACAACAATAAGGGAGTAATTCTTCCAGGATGAATTGCTGGTATTGGCGGGATTTAGTGCCTCGTCCTTTACAATCGAGGTAATGGAACATTCCGTATTCATTCATGCGGTCTTCCCCGCAGTGAATGGCTACCACCATGATAGGTCTGATAGCATTGCTGGCATAAAGGTCATTCAGAATATTGTCCAGGCCGATGGCCTCCATATCCTGTCCGTCGTTCAGGAACAGCACGGGCATGGAGCCTTGTACTGCAGGAACAGGGGGCAGATAGCAATTGAGCTTAACCGTTCTTTCCAGGGAATCCGATGGCAATGTAACCGTTTCAACCATCACCCCGTTTATCAGAGCTGTATCCATATCGCTCCAAAAATACACATTCCGATTTGTTTTTATGGCCCGGTTCCGATAAATTTGGTTACCACTCTGCCCTCACATCAACTATTAAACCCAGCGCTTATGAAAAAGATAGGGATACTCTTCGGAAAAGAAAGATCATTCCCCATGGCATTTATAGAAGAGGTGAACAAACGGCAGGTGGATGGTATTGTTGCGGAAGCCGTGCACTTAGACAAGGTAGTGCAGGGTGCAGCAGACGACTACACGGTGATTGTGGACCGCATTTCACAGGATGTTCCCTTCTACCGGGCTTATCTCAAGAACGCCGCCATCTGCGGCACGGCCGTTATCAACAATCCTTTCTGGTGGAGCGCCGATGAAAAATTCTTCAATAATTGCCTGGCAGTGAAGATCGGGGTGCCTGTTCCCAAAACAGTGATCCTGCCTTCTTATGAACTCCCGCCGGATACCAGTGATGAAAGTTTCAGTAACCTGGCCTATCCCATGGACTGGAAGGGCATTTTCGATTATGTGGGCTTTCCGGCTTACATGAAACCTTTTGCAGGTGGTGGCTGGAAGAATGTGTACAAATTGCATGATATTGATGAGTTCTACCAGAAACACAGAGAAACGGGACAGCTGGTAATGCTTCTTCAGGAAGAAATAATTTTTGACGAGTATTACCGTTGTTATTGCATCGGAGGAAAATATGTGCGTATCATGGGATATGAACCAAGAAATCCGCATCATTTGAGATATACTCATAACTTTACCCCTTCAGCAGAAAGATTGAAACAAATGGAAGACATCGTGCTTCGCCTCAACCAATACCTCGGTTACGACTTCAATACCGTGGAACTGGCTGTGAGAGACGGTATCCCCTATGCGATCGATTTCTGCAATCCCGCACCGGATGCAGACCGGCCCAGTGTGGGGGAAGAGAATTTCAACTGGGTGGTGGAAACAGCCGCTACCTACGCCATTGAAAGGGCTAGCATGCATCAGCCCCACAGGGACAACCTCACCTGGGGAGAGTATCTTAAACGCAGTGTAACGAAACAGATATTATCACATTAGCCGTCATGTCAAATATTTCATACAACCAATTTACCCTTGGCATCGAAGAAGAGTACATGGTCATTGACCCTGTTACGCGTGAATTGAAGAGCCATGAGCAGAAGATCGTAACGGAAGGTCAGCGAGTCATCAAAGACAAGGTGAAAGCCGAGATGCACCAGGCCGTAGTAGAAGTAGGTACCGATATCTGCGCCAACGTGGATGAAGCCTATAAAGATGTTTCTCAGTTAAGAAAAACGATTTCAAATATTGCCGGCGACCTCGGTTATCATATCGGGGCTGCGGGCACCCACCCTTTCAGTCACTGGGAAAGCCAGCTGATCACGGACCATGTGCGCTACAGTGAACTGGTGAACGAACTGCAGGAGGCCGCCCGCAGCAATCTCATATTCGGACTGCATGTGCATGTTGGAATGGAGAGCCGTGAAATGGCCAATCATATAGCCAATTCCACCCGTTACTTTCTGCCGCATATCTACGCGCTCAGCGTGAACTCGCCTTTCTGGGAAGGCAGGCAGACCGGCTACAAGAGCTTCCGCACCAGGGTGTTCGATAAGTTCCCCCGTACTGGTATCCCTGAAACCTTTGATACCATCGAGGATTACGACAACTATATCAAACTCCTGGTAAAGACCAATTGCATCGATAACGCTAAAAAGATCTGGTGGGACCTCCGTGTGCATCCGTTCTTCAATACGGTGGAATTCCGCATCTGCGATGTACCGATGACCGTGTCCGACACCATCGCCATTGCTGCGTTGTTCCAGGGTGTATGCGCCAAGATCTACAAGCTGAGAATGCAGAACCTCAACTTCATTCAATACTCACGTTCTCTCATCAACGAAAACAAATGGCGGGCAAGCCGGTATGGACTGGATGGCCGCCTTATTGATTTTGGTAAAGAAGAAGAAGTGAATACACGCGTACTGATCAATGAACTGCTCGATTTCATTGATGATGTGGTGGACCCGCTGGGCAGCCGCCATGCTGTGAATTATGTGAGCAAGATCATGGACCAGGGTACCGGCGCCGACAGGCAGCTGGCCGTGTATGACCAGACGAAGAACCTGGTGAGCGTGGTAGATTATATCCACTCTCAGTTCTTAATGGGCACCTGATACGCCGTTGATGAATTTTATTACGCCATTCATGAAGACCTGCTGATCATCCCATATGCTGAGATGGCTTCCGTTGGGGCAATGGAGATATTGTCCCTGCTTCACCTGTGTGCTCATCCAGCGCATATGTTCGGGATCCATGGTGTCGTGGGTGGCTCCTACCGTTAGGGTGGGCACTGTGATCTTAGGCAGATCGGCCTTGCGGTCCCAGTTGGCCAGCCGTCCGCCGATGCCGAACTCAGAAGGCCCCTGCATCAAGGTGTATACGGTGCCGTTTACATGCTTGAGCGCGCGGTTCACGGGATCGGGCCATTCCTCCAGCCGGCAGATATGCTGCTTGTAAAAATTAGGCATCAGCAGTTCAAAGTATTTGGGATTCTGGAAATCATTGGTGGCTTCGAGGTGTTTGATGGTATCCAGAATTTTCGGGTCCATCTGTTTGGCCAGCACTTCCTTAGCATATTTGTCATAGTCGGGGCAGCTCGCCATCATATTGCAGATGATAAGTCCTTTCAGGTGCTGCTGGTATTTCAGCGCATATTCCATAGCCAGCATACCACCCCATGAATTGCCCAGAAGAAAGAAATTGGAGCTGTCGAGTTTCAGCGCCTTGCGCACCTGCTCCACTTCATCAACAAAACGGTCGATAGTCCAGAGGCTGCTGTCGGTGGGCTGATCGGAATAATAAGATCCGAGCTGGTCGTATTCGTAGAATTCGATATTTGCCTGGGGGAAGAAGCTTTCAAAGGCTTCCATGTATTCATGGGTCATGGCTGGTCCGCCATGCAGCAACAGTACTTTGGTGGTGGGATTATTACCGAAACGTTTAGTCCAGACCTTGTAAGTCCCAACAGGCGTTTGAACAGGCAGCATGCGGATACCCGCCGTAAGTACGCCTGTATCACCGGTATTGAAATAATCGCAGCTGGTAACGAGGGCAGGTCTGTTATCCTTGCAGCTCAGCATGAAAAACAGCAGCAGGACCGGCAGTAATTTTCTCATGAGCAAAGGTTTTAACCAAGTTACTCAATTCAGCACAAATACTGTACTTTCAGCATGCACTCAAACGGAATACTATGAGAATTATCAAGGCCCTGCCATTGCTCCTCTTAACTGCCTGCGGCGCTTCCAAAGAGAAGATCGATCTGCTGGTACATCATGCCACCATTTATACGGTAGACAGCAGCTTCAGCACTGCCGAAGCACTGGCGGTAAAAGACGGTAAGATCCTGGAAACAGGCAGCAATGAATGGTTGCTTCAGAAATATGAAGCTGTTGAAACGCTTGATGCAAAGGGGCAGTTCATCTATCCCGGCTTCATAGATGCGCATGCACATTTTTTCGGATACGGGCAAAGTCTGCAGACAGCAGACCTCAATGGCACTACCAGTTGGCAGGCCATCCTGGATACCTTACAATCATTTGCAAAATCACATCCGGATGGATGGCTGCTGGGACGCGGCTGGGACCAGAACGACTGGGAGAATAAAGAATTCCCATCAAACGAAACGTTGAATAATATATTCCCCGACAGACCTGTATTGCTTTCGCGCGTGGACGGCCATGCAGCCATTGCAAACGCGAAGGCACTTGAGCTCGCCGGTGTAAAGCCGGGTGTTACCCTCACGGGTGGTACGGTGGAGGTGCGTAATGGAAAACTTACAGGTATCCTGGTGGATAACGCCATAGATCTGGTAAACGAAAAAGTACCGGCAACATCAGAACAGCAGGCGAAACAATCCCTGCTGGATGCGCAGGAGCGCTGCTTTGCCGTGGGCCTCACCACTATCGATGATTGTGGTTTGCCTTATAGCGCCGTTGAACTGATCGACCAGCTGAATAAGAGCGGTGAGCTGAAAATGAGGTTATATGTGATGCTGAGTGATGGTAAGAAGAATTTCGAATACCTGTTCAGCAAAGGCCGGATCAAAACAGATCGTTTGCATGTAAACGGATTCAAGGTATATGCCGATGGTGCCCTGGGTTCACATGGCGCCTGCTTACTCCACCCCTACTCCGATAAGCCCCGCTGGAGCGGGTTTCTACTGAGTGATCCTGCACATTTCGACTCGGTAGCTAATATCCTGTATGAAAAGAATTTTCAGATGTGCACGCATGCAATTGGTGATTCAGGCAACCGGACTATCCTCAATACCTATGCGAAATACCTGAAAGAGCAGAATGACCGCCGCTGGAGGATAGAGCATGCACAGGTGGTGAATAAAGTGGATTTCGATCTGTTCGGCAAATACAGCATCATTCCTTCCGTGCAGCCTACTCATGCCACCAGCGATATGTACTGGGCGGAGCAACGATTGGGCGCAGAGCGCGTTCGCGGCGCTTATGCCTTTAATGATCTATTAAAACAGAATGGCTGGATCCCGCTGGGAACAGACTTCCCGGTGGAAGACATTTCTCCCTTCAAAACATTCTATGCTGCTGTTGCACGAAAGGATGCGAAAGGCTGGCCGGCAGCTGGTTTTCAGATGGAGAACGCACTGAGCAGGGAAGCCGCGATACGCGGAATGACGATCTGGGCAGCGAAATCGAATTTTGAGGAGCAGGAAAAAGGCAGTCTGGAGAAGGGCAAGTTTGCAGATTTTATCCTGCTGGATAAGGATCTGATGAAAGCCGCTGAAGGAGAATTGTTACAGACCCAGGTGCAAAGAACATATATAAATGGAGAAAAAGTGTTTCAGCGGTAAACAAATCTGAGTGTTCCATTAACACAAACGCATTTTTCCCAGCGCAAACAGGGTGTTTTTCCCGTATTACAGGGTGAAATTATACGCTAATTTTCGCCCTATAAAGAGGAAGACATGAAATCAAAACTAACAGCGCTGGCATGGGCGCCTGCATGTATTCTATTGCTTATAGCCGCCATCTCATGCAATGGCTCTACCAACTCAAGCCCGGACCAGGATAAGGATTCCCTGGTCGTCCATCCACAGATCCACAAAGACCGCATGGTCATCCCCGGATATGAATCATTCAAAGCAAGAGAAGAATCAATAAAGAAGAGGCTTCAGTTCCTTGAATCGGAAAACATCAGCCAGATGGAAAAACTGGCAGGTGCTTACACTGCCAAGGAAGTTTACATCGAGATATTGCAGAGGGCCGGTGACCTTGGCAACAAAGACACCATTCCGTCAGCGATCGGCAAATGTTATACGCCTGCTGAATTCAGAACCATTCTCGAAAAGAACAAAGGGCTGAAATCGCTTTCAGGCAATGATCTGCTGAACATGTACACATTCTTTTATCCCGAATCGATCATCGGAGACGATAACCGGGCTCCCGTTCTGTATAACTATAACAATCCCCAGGAGAAAGCCGCCACGCTTGAAATGGAGGATGCCAAATGCGTGATGGCCATCATTCCCAAAGACTCTCTTAAACCAGATGGCAAAGGAAAATTCGTGTATCAATGTACTGCCACATTCGGCTCCAGGCATAATTTATGCGGAGAGCGGTTTTCTGAGGAACCAGCCTACTCCAGTATGACGGGATTTGCAGCAGGCAGATCTACCATGATCACTGCCGCTCACTGCATCGATGAAAACAATTACATGGATTACTATTATGTATTCGATTATATCCTTGATTCCAATAAATTCTTCTACAGGACCATTGACTCTTCCAAAGTATTTCAGGCTATAGGTGCAAGAAGCGAATACAATATATTTCTGAATCTGGATTACTCAGTAGTGACCCTGAATAAAAAAGTGGACGCCTTCCGTATCCGGAAACTGAAAACCAGCGGACAAACAGGAACAGGCTCCAGCTACCATGTAATCGGTACTCCGGGCGGACTTCCTTTGAAGATTTCCGGCAGCGCAAAGGTCAGAACCAACAACGCTTCTGCCTACTTTACCATACTTAGCGATACATACAAAGGGAATTCAGGGTCACCCGTTTTCAATTCCCAAACCCATGAGATTGAAGGTATCCTGGTGAAAGGCGCAAAGGACTTCGATCCTTTCAAGAAACTCCCCGATGTAGTATGCAGAAAATCCATCGTGTGTCCTGTATTCTGTGAGGATGCAAAGGATGGAGAACGCGTGAGCCGCGTATCTCAATTTGTTCACCTTTTGCCCAACAATTAATGATGAAATACATTCTATCCACGCTGATTGTAATGCTTGTCAATTACGGAGTTAATGGCCAGAGCATCAGTCTCGACAATACTGGCAAGATCTCAAAGATCCAGTACAGTAAAATAACAGAAGGCAGTCAGGTATCATTCCCCAGCCCTACCCCCGGAGAATTGTTCCGGGATCTGGCCGTTGATTCCTGCAAAAAACAACTCGCAAGAAAACTGGACAGCCTGATAAATTACCTGGATGACCAGAACCCCAAACTGTCTTTTCAGTTTTACACCCGGTTCTGGGGTCAGCAGGCAACCCAGGAAGTAGCACAGGAATTCAAATGGATCAGGGAATACCTGAAAAAACCGGCGCTGGATACCAACTTGCAGCACCTCAAGCCATTTTACCAGAGCTTGCGGTCATTCTTTCAGCAACCATCCAAAAACTGGTTCCAGGTCAACAATACTACGCTGGCAGGTTCATCCTACCAGGTGCAGCCAGCTGATCTTTCTACTGATGATGACGCCTATAAGCTGGACATAAAGATCAACCTGCTCTATAATACATTCATTGAAAAACTCTTTACAGCCACTTACACCAACGCAAGTGAAATGTCAGAGATCCGGGGCATGAGTTTCACTGATTACGATGGCGAGCGGCAAAAACTAAACGAGTTAAGGACAAGCGCTCTCGAATTGGCGAAACTGAATCTCAATACAGTAAAAGATGCAGACATCGCTAAAATGGACAAGCTCTGGAATACTTTCATCAGCCTGAAAATCGCTAAAGCAATCAAGGACGCGCCATTCTTCAAGAATTGGCTATGGTGGAGATCCGGGGAACTTACCCTGAACCCGTTTGAACATCGCTACAAGGACCTGAATAAAACCAATCCGGGCGAACTTTTCCCGGCTGCTAAAAGCACATCCACCACCGGTTTGCTGACCAGGGCAAACTTCAACCTGCAGTCCATCTTACTGGCAAAAGACAATGATGGTCTCCGCAGGATCCAATACCTGCAGCAATTGCACGGCAAAGGCGACCAGGTTTCCTCTATCAGTACCCCCCTGAAAGCCTCAGAGAATGTGCAGGTGGTTGTACACAATATCAATGCAGGTGAAACCGCGGAGCTGGTACTGGTAAGCAGCACACCACATAACGGCATGAACAATACCATGAGTATGCTGGACTCTGCTCTGAGCACACTCGGCACTGCATTTGGAAGCCTGTCCAGCAACAAGGATGCGTTAAACGCAATTCTCTCTGTACTTTCCGGCAATAAGGATGCAGGCGATGATCTTAAATTACAGCAGGCACACCCGGCAGCTACACAATGGCCTGCAGCAGCAGGTGGAAGAGAAGCAGCAGCCTGGGCTGCGCTGAAGGCAGATCTGGAGAAACAAGGTTTCTATAATGAAGACGTGATGGAGCGGACAAAAAAATCCGCAGCAGCCAACACGCTCAAAAAGGTGATCGCTGAGGGAAAAAGGGCTGGCTACCTGAGAGCAATGCTGGACGTGATCAATGAATACTATCTGAACCTGGATATTTTCGTATCCAGGCTGAACACATTCAAAACAGACAGCCTTGTGTACGCAACCGTCTTTCAGCTGGTATACGAAAGCAATCTACCTCCCGATCAGCTTTCCATGCAGGACGATGACAGACCATCCGGTTTTTCTTCACGCATTTTGTACACTATCGAAACAGAGGCAAAGGTCACACAGACCTATGAAGTAAAACGGTATATCAATAACGGAGGCAAAAAAGACAGTGTAAGGATCGCTTCTTTCAAATACAAGACCTCTCCAAAGGATGTCTTTGGCGTAAGTATCGGACCGGCTTTCACCATCAAGCCCACAGACATCTACGGAAAGAATACTGTTACAGAAAACGCGAACGACCCTCTTACCATTAAAACAGACAGGAAACTGGTACATTTTACAGTAGGTCTGAATATATATCCATTCAAGATCTTTACGCTCGACAATAATTTTATCCATTCAAAGGCCTCTCCTGCCTATGAGAGAATATCGGTTTATCTCGGTCTTGGCTTCCCCAAAACACTGGACAACTTTTATCCCGGCATCTCCTATGATCTCATTGCCGGCATCAAGGTCATTGGAGGCGTTCATTGTTATATGCACGACAGGTACAGCATTGTGAACAATGTGGTTAAAGACAAAAGCTCGCGTTTCCGGGCAGCAGGCGCATTTTTTTCCGTCAACATTGATCCCCGGATCGCCATCAAAGCAGCAGGTATTATCAAATAAAATTTTATGAGAACAATCATCACTTATCTGGCAATATTCTGCATCGCCGCGGCCTGCGGAAAAAAAGAAAAGGACCTGGGAGATGTATTGAATGGTAATTCCAATCTCAGCGGGCAGTTGCTTTCCATCAACAAATTCAGCGGCAAAGCCGATGCGCAACCAATGGCAAACCGCCGGGTTTACCTCAGCTTCGCCCCTTCGGATACCACTAATTTCATTTATTATGTATTGACGGATGCCCAGGGCTATTTCACTTTCACCCGGCTCAGCAAGGAAGTGGATTATGCATTATTCGTATCAGACAGCATTGGCAAACACAAAATGGTAGCTTACCAGGAATTCAGGCCGCCGATGGATGCAATCACCCTTCTTGCCACCAATGATACCCTCAGAACAAGCGGCATTGTACTGAAGGTGACCGATCTCAATGGAGACGCCCTCAATGGCGCAGAAGTGGCCATCTACAACAATGAACAGATATTCACAGAAGACACAGCTTACAGCAAGTATTTATCCAAACTCACCAGCGATGAACTGGGAAGAGTGATCTTTCCTGATCTTGCGGCTGATAAATACTTCTTCCGGGGCAAGATCAGTTATGGGGCTAAAAAACTGTCAGGCACTGCCACTATCGATTATTCCGGAAAAGGCTTGAAAGAATACCTGATCCAGCTGCAAACCCCGTCTGCCCCTGCACCGGAAGATACACTCACTATTAAAACAATCGATGACCAAGGCGGCATCCTGCCTAATTTATCGTTCTGTCTGTTCACCAATCCGGCGCTCTTCAATACTACTATCTGCGATGGAAACGTGTACACAGGCAGCACCAACACAGCCGGGATCAAACACCTGACAGAACTTCCAGCCGGAACGTATTACCTGCTCGCTCAGGGAACCGTTCAGAACATTGCTTATAAAGGAACAGCCATTTTTGAGTGGGATGCAAAAAGTATAAAACCTGTAACTGTTACACTTGCAAAGGTCATTCCGGTGAACTCGTTAACCGTTCTTGTACGAGACAGTACCGATTCGCCCGTCAACAGTACGAACCTTTACCTTTTCAGGAGCAAGGTATTATTCCTGGCAGATACCACTACCACTTCGAACGGAACAGGCTGGATCAAAAATACTGTAACGGATGATGACGGGAAGGGCATTTTCAGGGACCTGCCTGAAGGCACCTATTACGTGCGGGCGAAAGCGATTTTCGGGAATCTGTTCCTGAAGGGAGGAGATACAGTGGTATTGGGTGCGGGAGGAATTGAGAGCAGGTTGATACAGGTTAAAAAGTAAACATCCATTGACCCAAATATCGAACCCATGCCTGTATTGAAGTTTTTGTTCCTGGTCCTTATTATTGCCTGTACCACCTTTTACATTATCTGGATAGTAACACTCAAATGGAAGAAAAGGATATCAGGGAAACAACTCTTTGTTGTTATCGCCCTATCGGTAACCAGCCTTTTGCTTGTTTCCGTGAATGAAGAATATTTCTTCAAGTTCTTCACACACAGTTTCAAACTTGGTACCCTCTTTTTTGACTACTCTATCTTCATTGGCCTGTTCTTTTACCTTCGGATGGTATTTCCTGTAGCCACTGTATTGTATATGGGATATCTTCAGTTCTTTAAGAAACAATCCGAAATAAGTACTGGTCCCAGCGAGGTGGAAAGTTTTATTGAAAAAGTTTTATCAAACGAAAAATTCAACACAGCCTTTAACAATGTATTACCTAAAGGCAATAATGATGAAGAGCTTGGCTTAGGATATATTCCGATTATGTTGCAGATCACAGAGAACCGAAGGAAAAAATTTTCATCAGACTCCAACCGTTTCCTGGCATTTACTTTTATTTTGGGTACCCTCTTCATTATGACCGTCACTTACTTCGGATACGTACTTA
>NZ_JBQCGW010000146.1:0-5160 GCF_051955275.1 Pseudobacter sp.
CGGCGCCCCGGCGGGTGCTTTTTTTGGGTTCGCCCCCGGCCCATGGCGGTGGCGCGCGTGGCCCCGGAATAGCCAACCCGCGCGGGCCCGCGCGCGACCTGGCACACCCATAAGAGGCTAAAAACAAAAAACAGCTACCGGGGTAGCTGCTTTGTATAGTTTAGCAGGATCAGGCTCCTGCGGACAATTACTGGTTCTTTTTTTCATCTGATTCGTCATCATCATCATCATCATCATCTTCTTCTTCTTTGTCATCTTCCTCGTCCTCGTCTTCTTCGTCATCGCCATCCTCATCGTCTTCTTCGTTCTCATCATCTTCGTCCTCGTCGTCTTCATCATCTTCATCTTCGCCGTCCTCGTCTTCACCTTCCTCGTCTTCCTCATCACTTTCTTCATCCTCTTCATCATCGCCTTCCTCTTCGCTCTCTTCATCTGATTCTTCCGTTTCTTCTGACTCGTGTTCTGTCTCTTCTGTTTCTTCAGTAATTTCTTCCGCAGCCGCTTCAAATCCTTCCTCACTTTCTGCGTTTGTATCATTTCCGGCATCCGGGCCGTTGTCTTCTTCAGTTTCCGTGATCTCCACTTCTTCGATCAGCACTCCGTCTTCATCCACTTTAAATGTTTTGCCATCCTCTGTAACCGTGGTGTCTGTACCTTCTTCGCCTTCCTCAGGGTTCAGCGGCTGGCCATTCTCCATGGCTGCTGCAGCGCTCTGTTCCAGGATGCTCACTACGGAGGCGCTCACCATACTGTCGTCGAATACTTCCTTCAGCTTCGGCAGGTCGTCGGCAGAATTGATACCGAAGTAATCCATGAAGTTCTTGGAAGTGGCATATACAAGCGGGTGACCGGGTAATGCTTCATTACGGCCGGTGATCACTACCAGTTCTTTTTCGAGTAATTTCTGGATGGCGTAATCACTGCTCACACCGCGGATGGCCTCGATCTCGGCCTTGGTAACGGGTTGTTTGTAAGCAACAATGGCCAGGGTTTCCAGGGCGGCAGAAGAGAGGCGCTTCAGGAATTTATCGCCGTTCAGCTGGGCCACCGTTTTATGATATTCCCTTTTGGTCAGGAACTGCCATCCGCCACCGCTCACACGCACTTCAAAGGGATAGAACTCGGACCTGTATTTTTCAACGATCCCTTCCAGGGAGGCTTCTACCTGGTCCAGCACGATCTTGTCTTCCATAAAACCGAACGCATTGTTGATCAGCTCGGTGATCTCCAGGGACGTCAAAGGCTTTTCACTGGCAAAGATCAGTGATTCGATGTGCGGTATGAGGTTTCCGATTTCCATGCAATAGTTTGGCGGATTTAGATAACCGTTACATATATCCTGAATTATCCCTGCAGTGCAGCGGCGCCACTTACGATCTCGGTGAGCTCGGTAGTGATGGCTGCCTGACGCGCACGGTTGTAGCTGATCTTGAGGCTGCGCAGCATTTCGTTGGCATTCTCAGTGGCTTTATCCATGGCCGTCATACGTGCTCCATGCTCAGAAGCATGTGCATCGAGGACCGCTTTGAACAGCTGTGTGTTCAGGATCTTGGGCATCAGTTCTGCAATGAGCTCTTCCTTGGCAGGTTCAAAGATGAAGTCGCTTTTCTTAACGCCTTCTTTCTTCTCTACTTTGGGAATGGGGAGGAAGCGTTCTACCACGAAGTTCTGGGTAGCCGCATTCTTGAATTCGCTGTACACCAGTTCCACCACATCGAACTCACCTTTCTCAAACGCTTTCACAGCGGCCTGTGCGCACTGCTGAACGCTCTCGAAATTGAGGTGGAGGAAAATATCTTTGAAAGTCTCGTTTGTATTGAATTTGTTCTTGGCAAAATGCTCATAGCCTTTTTTGCCGATGCTCCAGATCTGCACATTGCCTTTGGCAAACTGTGCGGCATACCTGGTGTTGATGGTGGCTTTGGCAGCTTTGATCACGTTCGCATTGTAGGCGCCGCAAAGTCCGCGGTCGCTGGTGATCACAATCAGCAATACTTTTTCAACAGGTCTTTCCACAGCCAGGTTTCCACCGAGATCCCCTTCAGAGCTGCTCACGATATTGCTCAGCACTTCCTGGAGTTTGCGGCTGTACGGACGCATCTGAACGATGGCATCCTGCGCTTTTCTCAGCTTGGCGGCGCTCACCATTTTCATCGCTTTGGTGATCTGCTGCGTATTTTGAACCGATTTGATCCTGTTACGAACTTCTTTTAATTGACCTGCCATGTTTTGCGTTTAAATATCTAAGGCTCAGAGCGTAAGATATGATCTTCATTTTACAGCGCAAAGCCCCGGATGTGAAACTTTAAAATCGGCTGCAAAGGTAGGTCAAAGCAGTGATTTTTCCATCCGGTGGTGGAAAATTGTGGAATTCCCCTTTTCCTTTATTTTTGTTTGACATGAGCAACACGCAAGAACAGGAGCAGCCTGTGATACTGATCACCAATGACGACGGAATTACAGCTCCCGGCATCCGCAACCTGGTGGAAGCCGTCAAAGGCCTCGGAAAGATCGTAGTAGTGGCACCGGACAAGCCCCAGAGCGGGATGGGACATGCCATTACCATTGGCCATCCCCTCCGCCTACATCACGTTCAGATCTTTGAAGGGGTGGAATCCTGGCAGTGCTCCGGCACCCCGGTGGACTGCGTGAAACTGGCCGTGGACAAGATCCTGCACCGGAAACCGGATATCTGCCTCAGTGGCATCAACCACGGAGCCAACCACTCCATCAACGTCATTTACTCCGGCACCATGTCCGCCGCCGTGGAAGCCGCCATCGAAAGCATCCCTTCCATCGGTTTCTCCCTGCTGGATTACAGCGTGGAGGCTGATTTCACCGCCGCCCGCCAGTACGCCAGGATGATCGTGGAACAGCTGCTGGCAAAGCCGCTGGACCACCATATGATCCTCAATGTGAACATACCAGCCGTACCCACTGAACTGATTAAAGGGTTCCGCGTTTGCAGACAGGCCTATGCCAAGTACGACGAAGACTTCCTGGAACGCAACGACCCCCATGGCAAAAAATATTACTGGCTTACCGGAGAGTTCAAGAACATGGATAAAGGGACCGATACCGATGTGTGGGCGCTTGAAAATAATTATGTTAGTGTAGTTCCGGTACAATTTGACCTTACCAATTACGTTCTTAAGGACAAATTGGAAAAAATGTGGAAACAATCCTGATGTTTAAAAAAGATAACCTTCGCCTTGGGCTGGCACTGGGCTTTATTGCGCCCCTGCTCAGTCTTGTAGTGTATTACTTTGTCAAATTCTCCATGTTCTCCGTAAGTGATTTCTTCCACTATATTTCGGATAACAAAAGAGTGATCACCGGCATCGTGGTACCCTGCCTCATCCTCAATATTGCACTGTTCACCCTCTACATCAATACGCACCGCGATAAAACCGCCAAGGGTATTTTCGCCGTAACCCTGGTGTACGCCATCATTGCCCTGCTGCTGAAGTTTTTGTTGTAAAGAATCCCGCATCTTTGCAACCTAAAACAATTCCGTTCGCATGCGATATTATTTCATTGCCGGGGAAGCATCCGGAGACCTGCATGGCAGCAATCTCATCAAGGAACTGACAAAGCTCGACACATCCGCTACCATCCGGTGCTGGGGTGGCGATCTCATGCAACAGGCCGGCGGTGAACTGGTGAAACATTATCGCGAACTGGCTTTCATGGGCTTCGTGGAAGTGATCAGCAATCTCGGCACCATCATGGCCAACCTCCGCTTCTGCAAGGAAGACATCCTTCAGTTCAAGCCAGATACCCTGGTGCTGATCGATTACCCCGGCTTCAACCTCCGCATTGCCGAATGGGCCCACAAACAGGGCATCAAAGTGGTTTTCTATATCTCACCGCAGGTATGGGCCTGGAAAGAGAACAGGGTTAAAAAGATGAGAATCACCATCGATGAAATGCTGGTGATCCTGCCCTTCGAAAAAGATTACTATAAAAATAAATGGAACTGGGAAGTGGATTATGTAGGCCATCCGCTGGTGGAAGTGGTGGAAAGTTTCCAGAATGGCAATCATCCGCCCGCCATTCCCAACGCCACCAAGCCCATCATTGCCGTACTGCCCGGCAGCCGCAAACAGGAGATCCTGAAAAAACTCCCCATCATGCTGGAAGTTGCCCGCAGCTTTCCCGACCATCAGTTTGTGGTGGCCAAAGCGCCCGGGCAGGAAGACGCCTTCTACGAGCCGCTCCTGGCGCCCTACCCCAATGTAACATCGGTACGTTCCCAGACTTACGCGCTACTCATGCAGTCGAGCGCCGCCATGGTAACCTCCGGCACGGCCACCCTGGAAACCGCCCTCTTCGGTGTTCCTGAAGTGGTTTGCTACAAAGGCAGCAATATTTCCTACCAGATCGCCAAAAGGCTGATCAAAGTGAAGTATATCTCCCTGGTAAATCTCATCATGGATAAACTGGTGGTGAAGGAATTGATCCAGCAGGATCTCACACCGCAGAACCTGGTGAAGGAACTGAATGATTTGCTCAATGACACTTCCCGCAGACAACAGCTGCAATCAGATTATGCAGCCCTCAAACATTTGCTGGGACAGGGCGGGCATGCCTCTGCCAAAGCCGCAAAGAAGATTGTGGAGTTCCTGAACCGCTAAGCCTTTCTGATCAGTTTGATGATCACAATGATCAGCGCGATCAATGCCATCAGCAGGGAGAGCCTGTTGATGCCGTGCATCATCTTAATGCTGAAGTTGCGTGGCTCGTTCGGGTCTTTCTTTCTGAGATAGAGATATTCTCCTACTTGTTTCCAGAATCCCATAGTTGTTACTTTCATTCAATAGCAAAGTTACAGGATTTGCAATTGGTCTGGTTTTATTGCTCAGGCCGGTTGGGGGATATGCAGGTACGGCTGTAAAACAAACCGCACCTTTTCGTGGTACACCCGCCTTATCATCGTGCTCCGGCAAAGGATTGTGCATAAGCGGCCTCCAAATCTGTTGCCCCGCAGCTCAACAGATATTCAAATGTCAAACCCCTCAAATCTTTCGCCCATAAGTATTCCAGGCAGTTCGGCAGATTTACAGCCGCGTTGTACATCCTTTGCCACCCCAGCCCAAACATCTTTGCCACCGCAGCCGCCGCTCGCCAGAATAACCCTACTGATGCCCCGCCACCTTC
>NZ_JBQCGW010000147.1:0-13341 GCF_051955275.1 Pseudobacter sp.
AGCAGTTTGTGCGTTCGATAAGAATGGAAATGCGTTAAGGATGATTAAAAAGATGGTCCTTGCACTATTGAAATTCCGCGGGTTGATTACACTGAAAAAAACTCCATTCATAAGTGGAAACTTAGAGGCCCAGAATTTTATTATACCCTTCAAATATCTTAGCCACATTGAAGTAGTAAGTGAGCGTTCCTCCCTCTTTGGTCTGTACCTCTATCCTGTCGCAGATCCCTCCGTTCTTGTCAACTGACTGCCCTAATGGTTGCAATCCCATGGCGCGCAGGATAAAATACTCTTCTTCCACTTTAATGACAGACCAGCCAGTAGCACAGGTCTTACCATCACCACGATCAATGATGGAGTTCACCAGACCATCGAGGATAGTCCTGTATTTAGCAAGATTGACAGTATCACCGTTTTTCTCAAATGCCCTTGACCTTAATGCATGGGCCATCAAAATGGTATAGTCGATACTGAGGATCTCACCGGTGGTTTTTATCACGCCTTCATAATCTTCTTTGCCCATCAGGGTTTTCATTTCCTTATCCAGCCTGGTCAGTTTCTCACCTGCCTTGCCCGCTACCTGGAATTGTTTACTGTCAATCAGACTTTCCCTGAATTCACGAAAATTGATATTGGTATTGCCGGATTCAAGTTGTTTGACAAAATCAGCATATTTGTCCTTGTGATCAGGAACGGAAACAGATTGAGCAAAAGATAAACAGGAAAGGCTCAGGAAGGTCAGAACGAGAACAATGGATGTTTTCATTTTCCGGGATGTATGTTTTTGAGGGGCTGGTGCAGCTATATTACATCATTTTGGCGGAAAAAAATACTCAACCCGTAAATAGTAAGGCTTTTTAAAAGGTTCTGGAAAATCGGAGAGCCCAGTCGCTCACATACCCGCGAGTGACGGATATTCCGTCGCCTCCGGCGACACGGTGCCCGCCGGAGGCGAGCAAATAGAAGTCACTCGCGGGGACGCGAGTGACTGGGTACTCCCCGACATATTTATTCGGCTACTTTAACAGCCACTTCATTCCTCAACTCCCTCGCCGCATCCACCATGGCCTGCAAGGCTGCCCTGGTTTCACTCCAGCCTCTCGTTTTCAACCCGCAATCAGGGTTCACCCAGAGCTGATCCGCAGGGATCACCGCTTTGGCTTTTTCCATCAGCTGCACCATTTCTTCTTTTGAAGGAACACGTGGCGAATGGATATCATACACACCAGGCCCTATCTCATTAGGATACTTGAATTCAGCGAATGCATCCAGCAGTTCCATTTGGGAGCGGCTGCATTCTATGGTGATCACATCCGCATCCATATCCGCGATCTGTCCGATGATATCATTGAATTCCGAGTAACACATATGCGTATGGATCTGTGTGGCATCATTCACGCCGCTTGCAGCAATGCGGAATGCGCGAACTGCCCAGTTGAGGTACGCTTCCCAGTTCTCTTTGCGGAGCGGAAGTCCTTCCCGGATCGCCGGTTCATCGATCTGTATCACGCGGATACCGGAGCTTTCCAGATCGGCCACTTCATCCCTGATGGCTAACGCAATCTGAGTGCAGGTTTCACTGCGTGGCTGATCATTACGAACGAAGCTCCATTGCAGAATGGTAACAGGTCCGGTCAGCATACCTTTCACAGGTTTACGTGTAAGCAACTGCGCGTAAGAGGTCCAGCGTACTGTCATCGGAGCGGGACGGCTCACATCTCCATAAATGATGGGAGGTTTCACACAACGACTGCCGTAGCTCTGCACCCAGCCATTTTGTGAGAACACGAATCCCTGCAACTGCTCACCAAAATACTCCACCATATCATTCCGCTCAAACTCACCATGCACCAGTACATCGATGCCGGCCTCTTCCTGCCAGCGGATGCTGTCTTCCGTTTCTTTGGCAATAAGCGTATCATACTGCTCCTGGGTGAGCTCTCCCTTCTTCAATTTGGCCCGCCAGCTGCGGACTTCAGCGGTCTGCGGAAAAGACCCGATAGTAGTGGTAGGGAATATTGGGAGTTTCAAAGCCGCGCGCTGCAGCAATTTGCGGGAGGAGAAAGCTGTGTTACGACTTGCATCTTTATCTGTGATGCCTGATACTCTATCTTTAACCTGGTTATTATGGATCAGGGAAGATAATTTTCGAGTATAGTTGACCGTTATATTTTCCTGTAACCGCTCATTTACCTCCCCTGCCGCCAATTGTTTAAGTGTAACGATCTCACCGATCTTCTGTTTGGCGAATGCCATCCATTGTTTGATTTCGGGAGTGAGCACTTTCTCATTCTTCTCCAGGTCCAGATCACAGGGCACATGCAACAGTGAGCAGGATGGAGCAATCCAGACCCTGTCTGTTCCCAGCTTAGCTACTGCTTTATTGATGAGTGCGAGTGACTGCTCGTAATCGTTCTTCCAGATATTCCTTCCATCCACCACACCCAGTGATAAAATTGTACGGCTGCGGACGATATCAGTAGCCAGGATATCATCCAGCTGAGAGGGACAACGCACCAGGTCAAGATGCAACACCTGCACAGGCAGGCTCAGCGCAGTGGCCAGGTTATCACCGTAACACTCGAAATATGAGGCCAGGATAAGCTGCAATTGTGGGAATTTATTCCTGATCTCGTTGTAGGTTTGCACGAACACCCGTCTTTCTGCGGAAGAGAGGTTGAGCGAAAGGCAGGGCTCATCCAGCTGGACATAATACGCGCCTGCTTCTTCCAGCTTGCCAAGGATCTCCAGGTAAACAGGTAAGAGATTTTTGATCAGCTCAAGACGATGGAAACCGCTTTCTTTTTCTTTACCCAGCAACAGGTAAGAAACGGGTCCGAGCAAAACAGGTTTTGCAGGGATGCCTTGTTGTTTAGCTTCATTGAACTCGTGCAGCACTTTATTGCTGAAGAGTGTGAACTGCTGACTGGCAGTGAATTCCGGCACAATGTAATGGTAATTGGTATCGAACCATTTGGTCATTTCCATAGCGGTGATATCATAGCCATCCTTCTGATAACCTCTTGCCATGGCGAACAGGAGATCGATATGCGGCAATTGTTTTTCGTGCACCAGGTTATGATACCGTGCAGGAATGGCGCCCACCATCATTGTGGTATCGAGCACCTGGTCATAGAAAGAAAAATCGTTACAGGGAACGAGATCGATGCCGGCTTCTTTTTGTAATAGCCAGTTCTGCTGCCTGATGTTACTGCCGGTCTGCATCAGTTTTTGTGCAGTCAGCTCACCTGCCCAGTAGAGTTCAGCAGCTTTCTTAAGTTCCCTTTGGCTGCCAATCCGCGGGTAGCCGAGGTTTTGTGTTTGCATGTTACGCGCTTTTAAAGATGATAAATCAGTTAAAAGCTCTTTGCTAAACAGGAGTGCTATGTATGTAAGAAGAAGATGGAAGATACGTATACGCGTACGCATGCACAGGCCTTCCTGCATGAAGATGCCTGTGATGGAGGTATATCAGTTCAACAATCGCTTCTTTCCACGAAAGCACTGTCAAATACAATAGAGGCAGGTCTCCTGGCTTGTAACGTTTCTACCGTCCTTCCCATTCCGTGTTGGCGGAACAGTGGACAACGAGGGTAAAAACTCAGGTGTGTTACTTACAGTTGCGGGACAGCTTGTGATTTACACACAATTCCCTATTAATCCCGACGCTTGGCCGGGAACCTATACTGTTTGATAAGATGTATAGAAAGAACTTGATGATGCAAATTAGTGTATTTGCCGGAATTTCTGTTTACACAAAAAAAGCGCCCCTTTGCAGGAGCGCTTTTCAAATACTATCCTGGTTGATCAAGCTTCGCAACTTTTGCAGCTCACCAGGTTGGTCACCATTTCTTTGGAAACGCTCTGGCTGCGCTGATAGTAAAGTGTTTTAACACCCAGCTTCCAGGCTTCGATCAGGAGCTTGTTCACTTCTCTTACAGGAAGGTCAGAAGGGATGTTGAGGTTCAGGCTTTGGCTCTGGTCAACATATTGCTGCCGGATAGATGCCTGCTGAATGATCTCCAGCTGACTGATTTCCTTGAATGTTTTGAACACGTCCTTTTCATCCTGCGTCAGTTCTTTCAGGTGCTGCACACTGCCATGGTTCAGCATGATGCCGCGCCATGTATCTTCATTATCGATTCCTTTTTTGATCAGCAGTTCTTTCAGGTATTTATTCTTGCGCATGAAATTTCCTTTGGAAAGTCCTGCTTTGAAATAGTTGCTGCTGAACGGCTCGATACCGGGAGATGTTTGTCCGAGAATAGCGCTGGAGCTGGTTGTAGGAGCAATGGCCATTACGGTTGTATTGCGTTTGCCATATCCTTTCAGCAGTTCAGGCTCTCCGTAGATCCATGCCAGGTCCTTGCTCGCTTTGTTGGCTTTTTCCTGGATGTCTTTGAAAATGGATGCGGTCAGTTGTTTGGCGCGCATGCCTTCGAAGGGGATCATATTCTTCTGCAGGTAAGAGTGCCAGCCCAGTACACCCAGCCCCAGGGCACGGTGTCTTTTCGCAAATTTATTGGCAGCTTCCAGGTAATGGTTGCCTTCGGTTTTTGCGATGAATTCCTGCAATACGGCATCCAGGAAGAACACGGCCAGTTTCACGGCGTTGGTGTCTTTCCATTCGTCGTACAGTTCCAGGTTCATGGAAGACAGGCAGCAGATGAATGACTCATCCATGGATGATGGCAGCATGATCTCGGAGCAGAGATTGCTTGCATGAATAGTGAGGTTGTGATCTTTATAAACCTGTGGTTTATTACGGTTCACATTGTCTGAGAAGAAGATGTATGGAAGGCCTTTCTGCTGGCGGCTTTCCAGTACTTTAGCCCAGATCTCCCTTTTCTTCATATCCCCATCGATCATATCCTGCATCCAGTAGTCGGGCACACATACGCCATTGAACAGGTTCTGGATAGGGTGGCCGATATCCTTGATAGAGAGGAACTCTTCAATATCACCGTGATCGATATCCATATAAGCGGCAAAAGCGCCTCTTCTTACCCCCCCCTGTGAGATGGTATCCATAGCTGTATCGAACAGGCGCATGAAACTAACGGCGCCACTGCTTTTCCCGTTATCGGTAACAGCGCTGCCCCGTTCGCGGAGTGCACCGAAATAAGCGGATGTACCACCGCCGAGTTTGGTTTGCATGATCACTTCACCCAGCTTGTGCGTGATGCCTTCGATATTATCAGGCACATGCACATTGAAACAGGAGATCGGCAGTCCTCTTTCCGTACCCATATTGGCCCAGATGGGAGAGCTCAGGCTCATCCATCCTCTTTCAATCATCTCTTTGAAAGCGTCCTTCAGTTCCGGTTTATAAAGACGCTGCGCTGCCGCAGAACAGATGCGCTCGATGGCGCCTTCAACTGTTTCACCTTTCAACAGATAACCTCTGTTCAGAATTTGTTCACTTTCCTCATTCTTCCACCATAATTTTTCATGCTCGTATTTTCCGGCAATATCAGGTAATTGCTCGGCGGCAGGAACGGCAGTTTCAAATAATGTTGTCATTCACAAAAGATTTAATGGGTTGGATAACACAGTTTCAAACAGATCAAAACAAATCGTTGGCCGAAATGCTCTTGTCGAATTTGGTATATTCAACAGGCCTCTTGGCAAAGAAATCGTCCAGGCTATTGGAGAAAACTTCTTCTTCAAACCACAGCATGGTGCTGCTTTCCTTAGCGCTAATATTGAAGATGGGTTGCAGCCCGATCTGCTGCAGGCTGTCATCAGCCCTCTTCTTCATGAAATTGCTCAGGTCCTTTTTATTGATAATGTCGATTTCTCCGATATTGAAGATCCAGTCGAGCATACGCTCTTCTGTTTCTATGGATTGCTTCACAATGGCATTCACCTGGCTGATGGTATCCGGTGTGAAGATCTCAGGATATTCTTCCCTGATCTTATTGATAAGGAAGATACCTGCATTGGCATGGATCTGTTCATCTACAGAAGTCCAGGCAATGATATTGCTCACATTCTTCATCAGTCCCCTGAAGCGGGTGAACGCCAGGATGATGGCAAACTGACTGAACAGGCTCACATTCTCAATGAGCAGACTGAACAGGATCAGTGAAGTGGTGTATTCTTTTTTATCAGTTGATTTTGTATTGGCCAGGGCCGCAGACAGGTAGTTGATACGCTCCTGGATCACCGGCACTTTCAGCAGGTTCTCAAATTCATTATTATAACCGAGCACTTCCAGCAGCCTTGAATAGGCTTCAGAGTGACGGAACTCACACTCTGCAAAAGTAGCGCCAAGACCATTGATCTCAGGTTTTGGAAAATGATGGTACAGATTTCCCCAGAAAGACTTCACGGCTACTTCCACCTGGGCTATGGAAAGCAGACTGTTTTTTACGGCATTACGTTCTGCCGGAGTAAGGATCGCATGAAAATCCTGGATATCTGCAGTAAAATCCACTTCTGAATGCACCCAGAATGACTTATTGAGCGCAGCGGTAAACTGTAATACTTCCGGATATTCAAATGGCTTGTACTGTACCCTCTTATCGAATAAACCCATATTAGAATTTCTTTATTTGTGATACAATGTCATGGCCCAAACTGAATGGACCCTGGCATATGAACCTATGTAAAAGGAAATTTTGCGTTATGCAGTTCACTAAAGTTCACAATAAATTTCATTGGAGGGTTGTAAAGAAATCAACAGGCTGTGCATAATTGAGTGAGGTGTTTTTACTGAAATATGACTGCAAAAGACAGGTAGCAATCAGTAAGACGGATCACTGGCAGAAACCGGGTTCACATTCAGTCTGAAACCCGCCACCAGAAAGCATTTCGAAATATCACAGCAGATACCGCGCCGGAAAGCGCCAGCTGAAAATACTAACAACTGTTAGCGTAAGGAAAATGGGGAAAATACCACTAACCGGTAGTGGTGGTTCTGTATATAATATATATGGTGCAAGAGAGCTGTTGTGCTCGATTTCTCTAGAGACCTGTCCACTTTTTAAAGTGAAGCCGGAATTCCCTAAAAGGGATTTCAGAAAAGGGTGAAAATCCCGAGAAACATCTCAAAACTTCAATGCGGCAAGATGTCAGTTATTAAAAAGTGGAAATCTATCCCGTCAGTTTCTCGCCCGGTGATCATTCAATGCAATTACCAGTGCTTCCTGTAATTGTTTTATTTCCATGTCGGCCACATTAGTACCGGCTGTTGCCAGAAATCTTCCTTCTTTGAGGGATACGATATTATTACCGAAAAGCAGGCGCTCGAGATCGCCATTCATTACAGTGATACGGTAAATACCATTGGTACTTTTCTTCCAGAGATTGGCGATGGCTTTGTAGAAGCGTTCTTTATAGTGGAAGCCGAAAACTAACATATCTGACATATAACATAGCATTTAAAAGGTCACGTACTGGCAGATAGTTTGGAGAATGATATTGGTTACAAACGAACGAGTGGTAAAAGTATTGCTTTTCCTGAATCATACATCCGTTACTGCAAATAGTAAACATTCATTAACACGTAAAAGTCAAAAATTAATCTCAGGTTAATGTTGTACAAAAAGAAAGCGGCTATCCTTTAAAGGACAGCCGCATTTTTCCAATTGCGCCAGCTTATTGTTTAATGAACCTGTAAGTTCCTGAACTGGTTTTGATAGTGTAAATGCCGGACGGCAGATGAGCAATTTCAATTCTGTTTGATAATGCTAGCACCAGGTTGCCTGCCGGACTGAACACCTGTGCGCTTTGTCCAACCAGCGAACGGTCGCTGATAGTAAACATCACATAACTGTTGGCAGGCACGGGACTGATCTTCACTTCATTCTTTCCGGCAAACTTCACGATCACCACGGGGCTGTATTTGAACGCACCGTCAGTATCGGTCATCTTCAGCCGGTAAGATAAAGCAAAAGGACCGACCTGTTTGGTCAGCCCTTCAATATGAGATCGCTTACGCGAATTTATTTCAGTCCTAGTACGTTTACGCCTTGTTCAAAAGTGATGTCAACCGGAATGCCTTTTTTGGCCAGCCGGTTCAGGTCGGCCTGCAGGTCCGGGCGTACCACTGCTTTTTCTTTCATCAGTTTTTCAACGCTGGGTTTATCGCCATTGCCCTGCAGGGTGAGGATCAGGTTGCTGAGGCCATTCATGGCTTCACGGAATTTGGGAACATCCACTTTGTAATGTCCGTCCTGCGTTTTGGCAAAGGCACCTTTTTCTTCAAAATAATTAAAGGCGAGCATATTGGCCTTTCCATGCGCTTCTCCGGCTCCAAATCTTACAGAACGGAGGATACCAGCCATGAAAGTGGTGTAGTAATTTTCGATCGGACCAGGCAGTTCGTTCATCTCTACCAGTTTGGTCACCATATAAAGACCCAGGATATCAGCCTTGGCTTCTTCCAGCCAGGAGCCCTGTTCCTGCAATGCGGAACGGACAGTTCCTTTTCCATCGATCGTATTCTTGATACCCAGTCCGTGTGCTACTTCATGGAACATCACATTCGAGAAGAATGCATCGAACTGAACCTGGTTGAGCTGTGAAGGGTCGATGAGATCTTTTGCGATGGGAAGCAGGATCTGATCGAACTTGGCCTTCATGGCGTTTTTGAGTTGTGAGCGGCGGGTGCCCTTTGTTTTCTGCAGTTCTTCGCTGTTGGGAAGGTTCACGGCAATGGTCTTTCCACCGGAGTTACAATGACCGGCATAATAGATCACGTCGTATGCATTGAGCTGGGAAGATGTGCCGGGTACTTCTTTCTTATATTTATCATCAACGGGCAGGCCTTTTTGCAGGGTGGGCAGCATGGCTACATACTTTTCCAGTTTCTTGCTCCACACTTTATCTTTTACAAGAATATAAGCTTCGAAGGCATTGCGGGAATTATACAGCTGGTCTTCGTAGTTCTCGATGGGCCCGATGATCACATCCAGACCATTATTCTTCATATCCATCCAGGCAGCATCACTGGGCATATAGTTATCAGTGATCAGGGCCTGCGAGCGTAATTCCAGGTATTTTTTCAGACCGGGTTCTTCCGCGAGCGCGGCTGCCTGTTTGAGCAGATCAGAAGCGCGTTTCAGCGGCTCTGCATAAAACTGGTGGTAAGGAATAGCAATCAGTTTACCGGCACTGTCGCGACGGATCACTGAATATTCCCCGTGTTTATCTTTTACATCTGATTTCTCGAGTTCATCTTTGGTCATGTCGTGCGGATAAAACTCAGCTCCATGCGGTTTGGCGCCGAAGCCGGCCACGAAGGGGGTGTCGCTGTTCAGTTTGTCCCAGGGACCGTAGTTGATACGGGCAAATTCTTTGGTAGCAGGATCCTGGATGGAGTTCAGGAGACTGTCCTTATTGCCATAGGACTGTTGCCAGTAGAGTTCGTCCATGATTTCAGCAGCCTGGATCAGCAGCGGGATCATTTGCTTTTCCTTTTCGGAAAGTGCACTGAGATCGGCGGTGAGTTTAACGGGGGCATAACCCGCGAGGCGCTGTGCGGCGTAGGATTGCGTGGAATCCGCTACAGGCTTCTTATCCTGTTCGGTACCGTTGTTACAGGCTGCGATGGGCAGCAGGGAACCTATTAAGACTGCTTTCAAAATGGACTGCATATCGTTATATGGTTATAGTTAGAAAGGTCAAATGTAAAGAAATAATATTTGAACCCTGCGTTAATGGCCGGACACATTCATCAACTTATCTATTCCTTCTTTTTGCAGGAAATAATACCCGAGGAAGATGTTGGAGATGCCTGGTTTGAATATGTATGTGAATCTGGGGACGCCGTCTTCGATCAGGGTTTCAACATGAGAGAACTGGAGTTGGTTTTGTAGTGCAGGATCCGCGGCCATGAGACCGGTATGATGGGAAGAAAAAATGCAATAGCTATCCGGATGCTGCAGGATACCGTTTGCCAATACCGCAGTGCACCTGGCAGCATCGGAAAGGTTCGTGCCTTTGAATAGCTCATCAAAGATCATGAAACAGTGGTGTCCATTTTTTAATTGTTCTGCCATGGTTTTCACTTTTTTCAGTTCAGCGTAGAAGTGGCTATATCCTTCGGTGAGACTGTCCTGGATGGAAATACAAATTTCAACAGAATCGAAAAATGGAAGAGTAGCTGAAACAGCAGGAATGGCCATACCAGTGTGAGCCAGACAGGCGATCAACCCCACAGTTCTCAGGAAGGTGGATTTGCCGGACATATTAGGACCGGTGAGCAGGATGATATTTTTGTTGTTTTCAAAATAAAAGGAATTTCTCGTGCAGTTTTCCAGCGCCGGATTCCAGCAGTCTTTTACTTCAAATTCATTATTGGTTGAGAATTGAGGGAATACCAGTTTATGAACCTTGATAGCCTTCGCCAGGGAAAACAATGCTTCTATTTTGTACAGGATGCCGAGCGCCTTATAAAAAGATTCTTTGAAGGAAAACCTGATCTCATGATCAAGCTGAAGCAGTTCGTAATCGGAGAGTTCGTTCACGGCGATCCCCCACTCTGCTAATTTACGGGCTTCCGATTCGTTGACGAGTGAATGTATTTCTTTGATAGTTGGTTTTAAATTATCCGGGCAGTAGGGAAAAGCCTGTTCCAGCTTTTGCATTACGGAAGACAGGAAAACGGCCAGCTGCTTCACTCCTGTCATCATCTGGTGTTTGTAGGGCGACTTGTTCACCAGGAGCTTTAACCTGGCTATTGATTTATTTTTATCGAGGATAACGATCTCGCTTTTGAAATAATGTTCTATGTAATAAATATCGGCATTGTTGATGCCCAGGTCCCAAAGATCAAGGTGAGCAAGGATCTGTTGCAGTATTTCCTGGGATTGCATGACCTCAGTGAGTGATGATTTCTTAGTACTCAGAAAATCAATCAGGGCGTATGTTCCGCCTTCCGTTCTGGTGAAATCGAGTAAGGCAGTAACGGGGCCTTTATTGAAATTGATTTAACGGATAAGGCAATCGGCGAGGGTTTGTTTGCTGAAATTCATAGTGAATTGAAAATACAAAAAAGGTACGCAGGGGTGCGTGACATGGATCAGCCGGCAACAGATTTATATTCTTTATAACAAATATTACTTATCTTTAGAAGACTGTAATAATTGAGCCTGCGGTTTGTACCCAGCCGTTCCCTCCCATCTCAATTACATTCTTCGATAATCCGGCACACTTCATTTTAGCTATTTAATAGCTAACCAATCTTCTTATGATCCTTTCTGTACCTGACACGACACTTATTTTATTACCATTAACCTTCTGTATGAAAAAAATTACGATCGTATGCCTGCTGGCTGCCGGCATTTTTTCTGCGTGTCACAAACATGATTATCCAGGCAAGAAGAAGTGCCAGATCACGAGAATTGAAGATGTGTACCACCCAAACCCAAACACAACCAACGACCGTGTTACGCAGTATTCCTACAACCAGCAACGGTTACTTGATTCGCTCTCTGTAAAGCCGATCACTGGTGCACAGCCACCACTCAGCGTGAGGATCACCTATAACAACCAGCAGAAAGCGGAAGGATTGTTGGGTCCAACAGGCACTTATAAACTCATTTACCAGAATGGACGTGTGACCAGCGTGGAGCAACTGGGTTTTGATGGCACGTACCAGTTGCTCTGTACTTTCGTGTATGATGCACAGGGGCGAATCACGGAACGGACAGCCGCAAACAGCGCGCTGCGATATGAATATTCAGACAACACAAAAAATTATACACGCGGACTGGATCTGCAGATCACCCGCCCTGGAGGGCCACTGGAAACATTCATGGCGTATGAGTATGCCTACGATAACAAGGTAAATCCCATGCTTACCTGGCCTAATACAACGCTGCTGCCTTTTTACTTTGATATCGTTGCAGGTAGCGGTCGTCAGTTTGAGCCAATTCCTGATAATAACTGGACACGGCAGAATGTGAGGTCTAATTTCAGGGGAGCGTTATTGCAGTTCAGGGAGTATTTGTATACTTATCAGTATGATGATGTTTATCCGGTGAAGTATGATTTGTTGTTGTTGACGAGCAACCCTTTTACTTCAATTGTCGATACTACTAGGGGAACAACACGTTATTACTATGAATGCGACCGGAAAAATGGTCATTCAAAATACTGATGATGTTCACGCAATTCTTAACGTGGAAATGCCTTCAAACCTTTTTGTTTAAAGGTATTTCCATGCTAATTGATATTCCGGGAATTACACCAGAGCAACAGCAATGCCGACAGGGTCAGCTTTCCAGCATTTCCAATATCCCTTCATTCCGGATGATCATCATTCCCTGCCGGTCTTCCGTAATACCCTTTTCCAGCAAATAAGTATAGGCAGGAATACCATCTTTCATGATAGTAGGCATATAGGTGAATTGAATATTGTTTCTTCCTTTTAACCCCTCCCCTACTTCAATAATATGAGTGGATACAATGAATAAACAGTTGACATATTCTGAAAATGCTTCCGTAACTGCCAATGTACCATCATACGCATCCTTCACATTGGTTCCTTTAAACAACTCATCGAACATAAGAAGCAGATGACCGCCAGCAGCTGTGGCATCAGCTGCTGTCTTCACCCTTACCACTTCTGCATAAAAGTGACTGTATCCCAAGCCAATATTATCCGCTACATTTATACTGGAATAAATGCCTTCTCTTACAGAAAACTCCATGGACCTGGCAGCAACAGGAAATCCGATATGAGCCAGGTATATACTGATACCTATCGACTTCATCCAGGTGGACTTACCGGCCATATTGGCGCCGGTCAGAAATATTACATTGTTTTGTTCCTGCATTTCAATGTTATTACCGATGGCATTTTCAATACAGGGATGCTTTAAATTGATTGCATTCAAACAATTCATTTGTTTTGGAAGTGCCCTGGCATAGGTGAAGCCACTTTCTTTTGCCACATTGCTTACTGCAATATTCACATCCAGTTCCGATATAAAGTCCAGTACTTTTTTGATATCGTTGCTTAATTTGTTCTTTAAGAGAAAATCGTATGCAGCGATAGTTTTAACGGAAATGGACTTATAAATATCTGTCTCTATCAATGCTTCCAGTTGTGGAGAAGCAAGAACCTGCCTGATCTCATTTGTCCGATGCTGGTACGGTCCTGCTAACATCGATAACTCAGCCACCAATCCATAGCACTTCTTCAGGGTTACAATCGTAGCCTGTAAACCCTGTATCAATATTTTATACCGCTCATCGCGGGTCAGGCTGGACATCGATTTCTTTACCAGGATATTTACAAAGCCGGCCAACTGCCCCCGATCATTCGAAGCATCAATATATTCGCGCATCTGGGTTACCTGCTGCGTATCGAAAGGAAACTGCATGCTG
>NZ_JBQCGW010000148.1:0-13827 GCF_051955275.1 Pseudobacter sp.
GGTTTAAAAAATGATACGGTGGCAAGTTCCAGCATGGGCTTGTCACCGTTTGTATCTCCGTAACAGAAGATCTGATCGTATTGTGAAAGATCGTATGATTCGCGGATGCGGCGGACCTTCTCCTCACCATGGCAGTTCAGTCCTTCGATCTTACCTGTGATATGGCCTTTGTCCACCTGCATACGCGTAGCGATCAGCTTCAAGCCATTGGCTTCACACCATGGAGCCAGCCAGTTCTCAGGAGAGGCGGACACCACTACCACAGAAGCACCCTGTGATTTCAGCTGCATGATCTCTTTCAACGCCTTTCCTCTCAATACCAGTGGTATGGCTTCTTCTGCGTACTCCTTGCAAAGCTGGTTGAACCTGTCTGCAGCCAGTTTGCCGAAAAAGAAGCGGAGCACCCGTTGCTTGGCAGCATGATTACTGATAAGCCCCAGCTTGTACAGAACGATGAACGGACTGTTCAGCAGGAAGCCGAACATGAATTTACCCGGACCAAAAGTGTACCGGATCATTTCGAGCATGGTATCCTTACTGGTGATGGTTCCGTCGAAATCGAAAAAAGCAATCCTTCTACTCACAGCTTTAATTTTTTAAACATGAATTCAGGGATCGAGCAGATGATGAGCATGATCCAGCGCCAGAACCATTTTACGTATACCACGTTCTTCTTTTTAGCCACGGCATTGAACACGGTGTTGGCCACATCCTCCGGTTTGGCAGTGAGCATGGGAGGCAGTTTCATGTTAGCAGTCATGGCGGTATACACAAAACCAGGTTGCACGGTGACTACATGTACGTTCTCATGGAACATCCGGTTTCGTAGACCGGAGAGATAGGCTGTAAAACCAGCTTTGGCGCTTCCGTACATATAATTGCTCTGCCTGCCGCGTTGTCCGGCCACAGAACTGATGCCGGCAATCACGCCTGCTTTCCTGGAAGCAAAATAATTGCTGATCACATTCAGGATGGATACAGCACCGGTATAGTTGGTGTGAATGATCTTAGCTGATTCCGCCCAGTTGGCGCGGGCAATTTCATTATCTCCCAGGTACCCGAATACGCAGATGGCAACATCGGGCTTCTGCGTGAGCCCTTCAAAGAAAGCGGCATGGCTTTCAAAGTTGAGGGCATCAAATTCATGCAGGGTGCAGGTGATATTGTAGCGGATGCCGAGATCGGACTGAAGTGCCTGCAGGCGGCCGGTATTGCGGGCTGCAAGCTGCACATGGAATCCTTTTGAGGCATATTTCTTTGCTATTGCCACAGCCATATCGGATGCAGCGCCAAGAATAAGTACGGTAGGCATTATGATTGTTTTCTCTTTGTGTTTCTATTTTGTAAGTTCAAGCCTGTCGGACTGAATGGAGCGGATCTTTCCATCAGGATTGTACTTCTGTACAATGGATTTGAATTCCTGGAGCCTGGGGTAACCAGCTTCCAGCATTTCCGGTTTCATGCGCGCATCCTTGCTCATGTACAGCCTGCCGCCATATTTCAGCACTACCTGGTCCAGTTCGTCCAGGAATTCAAAGAGGCCTTTGCGTACGGGGAAATCCAGGGCCAGCGTATAACCTTCAAAAGGAAATGAGATGAGGCTATTCTCCTGTTTGCCGAATACTTTCAGCACTACCAGGAAGGAACCCATGCCTTTGGCGCCGATGCGGCGGAGGATATCCACCAGTCCTTCTTTGGCTTCCAGCGGCAGCACAAACTGATACTGCACAAATCCTTTCTTTCCATAGCAGCGGTTCCAGTGCAGGAGCGCATCCAGCGGATAAAAGAAGGGCTCATAGGTGACCACGTTACTGATTTCCTTCTTTACATTTTTATTGTAATAGAGAAAATTGAATGCCTTCACGGTGAGGGTATTCAAGCTCCAGGAGGGGAAGTTGAAAGGAATGGTGATGGCCTTCTTCTTAGGCAGTGCCAGTGGGGCGCTGCGTTGTTTTTCATTCAGTTCCTCGGGTTTGGCAAACTCTCCGATGGTCATAATACCCCGGCCGAAACTATTGCCTTTCTGCAGGCAGTCGATCCAGGCCATGGAATAAGTGAAATGTTTGTATTCTTCAAACAGCCTGATCAGCTCATCCAGGTTGGCGGCCTTGATCTGTTTCTGTTTGATATAAGAGGAAGGGATCTTTTTTAATTTGAATTTAATTCGGGTGATCATGCCTGTTAGTCCCATGCCACCGCAGGTGGCTTCAAAGAGATCGGCATGGTCTGTTGGGGAGCAGGTAACCTGTTTGCCGTCTGCCAGGATGATGTCCATATCCACCACGTGCTGCCCGAAAGTTCCATCCACATGGTGGTTCTTGCCATGCACATCGCTGCCGATGGCGCCGCCAACGGTAATGAACTTGGTGCCGGGTGTAACAGGGAGGAACCATCCTTTGGGCACTATCACTTCCAGTATCTGGTCGAGGGTGAGCCCGCTCTGGCATTCGAAAATGCCATTGGCAGTATCAAAGGAGAGGATCTTGTCGTATTTGAGGGTATTGACGGTTTCACCGGCCAGTGAGGCATCGCCATAACAGCGGCCGTTTCCACGGGGAATGAAGTGTGGGCTGGTACGGATGATTTCCTGTAACTGTTCATCATAAGAGAACAGTTGCTCGTCACTTTCCATAGCTGGGTAATTGCCCCAGTTGGCGATCACTTTTTTCATAACAAACTTGCCAGGACGTTTTATTTATCAAAAATCGTTACATCTTTCATATACAAAATGAAAAAGAAACTGGCAATCCATAAGAGGAGGGTAACCTGGATAAATCGGTCTTTGTACAGGATCTCGGTAGGCGAACCGGCCTTATTGAGAACGAAGGTGATTTGCAAATATCGCATAATTCCTGCAATCACAAAAAGGGCGGTATAATAGATACGGTGGCCGAACTGGCTGTAAAGCACTGCGGAAGAGACCGTATAATTGATATATGTCACTATTAGTATGGCACAGATCAGGCCCAGCATGATATTCAGGTAATCCAGGTTATAGCCTTTGATCACCTTGCGCATATCCTGTCCTGTAGTGGCTTTCAGCATAACATCATCCCTTCTTTTGGCGATAGCCATAAAAATGGCCAGGAGGAAGGTCATGATGGTCAGCCAGTGGCTCAGGTCAACTTCGGCCAGGATGGATCCGCCTTTTACCCGCAGAACAAAGCCGGTGGCCACAATGATCATGTCGAGAATACTCACATTCTTCAACCCGAAACAGTAACCGATATTCAATACATAATACAGTGTTGTAACGAAGAGGAACTTGCCGCTGCTATCCAGCAGGTAGCTGATCAGCAGGCCACCTGCCATGAGGAGAAAACAAATCACGAGGGCAGTGTTCTTACTCACAGAACCCGCTGCCAGCGGGCGTTTGCACTTGGTGGGATGTTTCCGGTCAGACTCGATATCCCGGTAGTCGTTGAGAATATAGATACTGCTGGCCAGTAAACTGAATGCAAAGAAACCTCCGATAAGTAATTCAAATTTGTACAGGTTGAAGAGTTTTCCTGCAAAAAAAGAAGGTACGAAAAGGAACAGATTCTTGGCCCAGTCCTTAGGCCGCAATAATTTAATATAGTCTCGCATGAGGCTTGCTATCTGGGCGCAAGATACAGCCAAATCCCCGAAGGTGCAATACCACTAAAAGGTTAGGGCCTGATCATTTCCATGTTCAGGGGATGCACATTATATTTGTTAATATGAAACGTTTACTGGCAATTGCCGAAATCCTGGTGATCGTGGTGATAGCGATCGCTCCCCTCTTTGCCGTTTTCCCCTACCGGATCAATATTTTCCTTAGCTGGGAAGGCGCGTACCGCATGTCAACCGGACAACTACCGTACAAAGACTTCGGGATCCCACTGGGTTATATGTACTGGGTAATACCCGCCGCATTCTTCAAGATCTTTGGTCCTCAGTTGATCACGCTGGTAAAAGCACAGGCATTTATCAATCTCTTATCAGGATTCGCCTTCCTGAGCATTGCCAAAAGCCTGAAAATACAGCCCGGACTACGTTTCCTGGGCGTACTGCTCTTCAGTCTTTCTTATACCTTCCTTAATTACTGGCCATGGTATAATCATACCGTGATTGTGTTTGAGCTGATCGGCATCGCCTTCCTGCTGAAATACATCACCAGTTCCCAGTCCCGGAAACAGATGCTCTGGCTGATCCCCGCCGGCATGTTCCTTTTCTTCTCCTTCTTCACCAAACAGGATGGCGGCGCACTGGGCTTCCTCATCTGCCTGGCATTGCTGGGGTATTCAGCGCTGACGGAAAAGAAATGGCTGCCTGTTTTTGTGTTTGCAGGTGCAGCCGTGGTTACGGCCCTGGCCATGATCCTGCCATTCACAGGCCATAATTTCGGTTACTGGTTCAATCATGGACAGCCACCGCATACCAGCCGCGTTTCTGCGAAAGACTTTGTGCAGGAATTCATGAATGGCTCGATGTGGCTCAAGTTCTACCTCTTCATCATTGCATTGCTGCTGATGGTGACCATTAAGAACTGGAAAGAATACTGGCGCAATAAATCCGAGATGATCTTTACCCTGCTCACACTGGGCATTCTGGCCGAAGCGGCCATCTTCCAGGTGACCAGCTATGTGCCGGCCGACAATAATATCTTCTACCATAGTTTCGCATTCATTTTCATTTTCACGGTGCTTGCCCGCTTTCTGCCGATCGACTGGAACCAGCGCAAATACATCATCGTAGGAGCGCTGGGTGTAATGATGTGGTGGAGCCATATGGTGTGGAAATACTTCGAGCGCTTTGTATTCAAAGGAGGCGGCACACCGGTTGCTTCCACCGTGTATAACGGTATAGAGTACCCGAACGTAGTGAACAGGAATACTTATATCCTCAGCCTGGATACCACGGATGTTCCGCTGAGCCAGTGGCGTGTGCCCAATCTCAAAACATTTGAGAAGATACTGGTGCCTGGTCCTACCGTAGACGGTATCGAAAGACTGATGGCCAATCCTGTTATCAAAAAGCAGGACCTGAAAGTGCTGAACATGAGCGAGCTCACCACCCTTGCTGCAGAGATCCCTTATTCACTGGAAACCGGCGATTACTATCCGCTCTGGTTCCACCAGGGAGTAGGTATGTTTGACAAACAGACCGATATGTTTGTGGACCGTATCAATAAAAAACATTACGACCTCGTGCTCTACGAGTATATTCCATACGCCAATAATTTCTATCCGTTCCGCGTGCGCGAAGCGTTGCTCAAGGGATACAAGCAGATCGATGTATTTCCTGCAGTGCGCAAACCAAGCAGCAATTCCTGGATTGAAGTGTATGTGAAAGAATAGGTTATTTTTGCTCCAAATTTTTTAGCATTTCCGGAACGCCGAACATATTAGCCAGCCCTATTGAATACCTGAAGGGAGTAGGTCCCCAGCGCGGGGAGATGATCCGGAAGGAACTCAGTATTCACACTTTCCGCGACCTGCTGGAGTATTATCCGTTCAGGCATGTGGATCGCACCCGGGTGAGCCTCATCCGGGAGATCACGCCCAATACGGACTATATCCAGGTGGCAGGGAGGGTCATGAGCGTGGGGGTGATCGGCGAGAAAAGGGCCAAAAGGCTGGTGGCCGAGATCCGCGACCAGAGCGGCACCATGGAGCTCATCTGGTTCCAGGGCATCAATTATATGGAGAAAGCCGTTACTGTCGGCTCAGGCTTCCGCGTATTCGGGAAGGTCAGCTTCTTCAATGGCCAGGCCCAGATGACGCACCCGGAGATTGAATCACTCCAGGAAGTGGGGAAGGAAACGAAGAGTTACCTGGAGCCTGTTTACAACACCACGGAAAAGCTCAAAGCCCGCGGCCTCGGCGGCAGGCAGATCGGCAAGCTCACCCAGACCCTGGTGGCGCAGCTCCGGGAGAAGGACCTGCCGGAAAACCTGCCGGACAGTGTTTTGAAACAAGGCAAATTCGTCAGCCGTTTCCAGGCTTTGCAGCATATTCATTTTCCTCCCTCGGCAGAAGCCTGGGAGGCAGCCATGAACCGCCTCAAGTTTGAGGAGTTCTTTGTGGCCCAACTGAGGCTCAGCCTCATCAAAAGTCAGCGCCACCGCTTCTCAAAAGGAGTGGTCTTTTCCCAGGTAGGCGAGCTGTTCAATAATTTTTATGAGCACCATCTTCCCTTTGAACTCACCGGGGCGCAGAAAAGAGTGGTGAAAGAAATAAGAAAGGATGCAGGCTCCGGCAGACAGATGAACCGCCTGCTGCAGGGAGATGTGGGCAGTGGCAAAACAATTGTAGCATTACTGGTGATGTTGCTGGCTGCCGACAATGGCTACCAGAGTTGCCTCATGGCACCTACGGAGATCCTGGCCCGGCAGCATTATGCCAATATCGCCAAACTGCTGAAAGACCTTCCCGTGAACGTGAAGATCCTCACAGGGACCACCAAAAAATCAGAAAGAAAGAAAATACTGGAAGAACTGGCTGATGGCAGTCTCCATTTCATCATCGGCACCCATGCCCTGGTGGAAGATCCCGTGATCTTTCATAAACTGGGATTGGCCGTGGTGGATGAACAGCACCGGTTTGGCGTGGCGCAAAGGGCCAAATTATGGGCAAAAGCAGCCATTCCACCCCATGTGCTGGTGATGACGGCCACCCCCATCCCCAGGACCCTGGCCATGACCGCTTATGGCGACCTCGATTACAGCGTAATGGATGAGCTTCCACCCAACCGTAAGCCCATTCAGACCGTACATCGTTATGAACAGAGCCGCAGCCAGGTAATGGGATTCATGCGGTCGGAAATTGAAAAAGGAAGACAGGTTTACATCATTTTCCCGCTGATAGAAGAATCGGAGAAAATGGACTATGAGAACCTGATGAAAGGATATGAGAATGTAAAAGCATATTTCCCGGAACCGAAGTTCTGGATCAGTATGGTCCACGGAAGACAGACCAACGAAATACGGGAAACCAATATGCAACGTTTTAAGGACCACGACACTCAGATTATGGTAGCCACCACAGTGATAGAAGTAGGCGTGGATGTACCGAATGCAAGCGTAATGGTGATAGAAAGTGCCGAGAAATTCGGTTTGTCGCAGCTGCATCAGCTCAGAGGACGTGTAGGCCGCGGAAGCGAGAAGAGTTTTTGCATTTTATTAACAAGCAACAAACTGAACAATGATGCGCTTGAGCGGTTAAAGACGATGGTGGCGACTACAGATGGATTCAAGATCGCGGAGAAAGACCTGGAGCTGCGCGGGCCCGGTGATATCGAGGGGACCAGGCAAAGCGGAATGCTGAATTTCAAGCTGGCAAACATATTACAGGACAGGGAATGGCTGGAGCTGGCCAAAGAAATGGCGGGCTATATCATCGACACTGATCCTGACCTGAGCTCGGCAGAAAACCTGCCTCTCAAAAACTATCTGCAATCCTTACAGGGCAAGACTGCCTGGAGTAAGATATCATAAAATTTCCGCAGGTGTTACCGCTCCTGGTACTACCATAACAGATATTATTTCAGTAAATTGTAAAAAAGAAATCTTGGGCAGGAAAAATCTGATAGCCGTTGCATTGTTTTGCTTCGCCACCCTACAATTATCCGCACAGAGTGGTTCCGGCTCCTTTGAATTCGTTGAGAACAAGGGCCAGTGGGAAAGGGAAGTCAAATTCAAAGGGGAATTTTCTTCAGGTGCATTCTTCTTAACCTCCCGTGGGTTTTCCGTGAACCTGCATCACCCGGATGATCTCGAACGTTATTACAAGAATTATCACGTTGGACATGGCGATCATAGCGGCGGCATCAGCCGCCCTCCACGCAATACAAAGGTCAGCACCAATGCTACCCAAAACCCCAGTGATCCCGGCAATGGTGGAGGTGGTACCAATCCTCCCGGAGAGCCCATCGTTGTCAGAGGACATACCTACAAAGTGATCTTCGCGGGCAGCAATCCCAACCCGGAGATCGTTCCGGAAAAACAGGTGTCCAACAACACCAGTTACTTCATTGGCAACGATCCTTCCAAATGGGCAAAAAACGTAGGCACATTCACAGCACTTACCTACAAGAACGTATACGATGGAATCGATGTACGTTATTATGCAGACTACGGCAATCTCAAATATGATATCATTGTCCACCCGGGCGCAGATCCCAATAAAGTGGTGATGCAGTATGAAGGCGTGGAGAAATTATCAGTAAAAAGCGAGGAGCTCAACATCAAAACTTCGGTTGGTACCGTACGTGAGCGTTATCCTTACGCTTACCAGTTTGATATGAACAGTGGCAAGCAGGATGTTGAATGCCGTTTTCAGGTAACCAGCAGCAATACCGTACAATTTGCAGTAAAGAATTATTCTAAGACCAGCACGCTGGTGATAGATCCCACTGTGATCTTTGTATCCTTCACCGGTTCCTTTGCCAGTGAATACGGGTTTACAGCTACTCCCGGACCTGACGGATCTTTGTTTTCCGGCAGTATCGTTTTCGGTGAAGGCTTCCGCACCACACCCGGTGCTTACAAACAGAATTACCAGGGTGGTTCCGGCGACCGTGGCACGGATGTAGGCATCTTCAAATTCACTCCCACCGGTCAGCGCGCATGGGCTACCTATGTTGGCGGCGGCGATTCAGAATATCCGCATAGTCTTATCTGCGACGCTGCGGGCAACCTGGTGATGATCGGACGTACTTATTCAGGCAGCTCCTTCCCCATGAGCCCGGGAGGCAGTATCCATGGCGGCGGTGGCGATGCAGATCTCTTTGTTACCAAGCTCAGTGCAGACGGTTCCACCCTGATCGGTTCACAGGTGATCGGCGGAAGTGGCCCGGACTGCGTGAATTACCAGGAAAGACAGCGCAGCAATGGCTCAACTCCTCTTGTGGCTTCCACCATGCGCTTTTACGGAGATGATTCCAGGAGCGAAGTGGTACTGGATGGAGCAGGCAATATTTATGTTGCCGCACAAACACAATCACTCGGTACTGACAGGTTCTACACTACGGCAGGTGCTTTTCAGACCGCACCCGGCGGCGGACGCCAGGATGGCGTGGTGCTCAAACTCGACCCCAATTGTCAGAATATCCTGTGGAGCTCATTCCTGGGTGGAAGTGGGGATGATGGTGCTTTCGTACTGGCCGTGCATCCCGTTACCGGTGATGTTTACGTGGCCGGCACTACCAACAGCGCCGACCTGCCCGGTGGTTCCACCGGCTCTTACCAGCCTTCCCTTGCAGGCAGCATGGATGGTTTCATTGTACAGATCTCCAATAACGGAGCCAATGTGATCAAAAAGACATATCTCGGTACCGGCGCATTCGATGCCATCTATGGTATCCGTTTCGACCGCAATTACTATCCCTATGTGATGGGCACCACCGAAGGTGGCAACTGGCCCATTGTAAATGCAGCTTATGGCCGCGCAGGCTCCAGCCAGTTCATTGTAAAACTGAAACGTGACCTCACAGGCGTTGAATACAGCACTGTCTTTGGTAACGGTGCCCCACAACCGAATATATCTCCGGTAGCCTTCCTGGTTGACCGTTGCGAGAACGTATACATTTCAGGATGGGGTGGCTGGATCGCACCAGGACAGAACCCATATGGTACGGGCGGTGTAGTGGGTATGCCCATCACGCCGGATGCATCCAAGTCTACCACTGACAACCGCGACTTCTACTTTTTTGTGATGCAGAAAGATGCCGTTGCACAGTTATACGGTTCCTACTTCGGACAGATGGGAGGTGAAGGCGAGCACGTGGATGGTGGCACCAGCCGCTATGACGAGCTCGGTGTGATCTACCAGGCCATCTGCGCCAACTGCTTCCGCTCCAGGTTGTATCCCATGAACTCCCCTTTCCCTGTTACACCCAATGTATGGTCGCAACAGAACGGATCAGGAGACAATGGCTGTAACCTTGCTGCTGTGAAGATCCGCTTCAACTTCGCAGGTGTGATCTCAGCACCAAAATCATATTTCAATGGCAAGCCGGATACACTCGGTTGTGCGCCGTTTTCAGTGACCTTCCGCGACACCATCGACAATGCACAGATCTATGAATGGGATTATGACGGAGACGGCATCACCGATGATATCCAGAACGGCCCCCAGGGTGCTTTCACTTACAATAATGTAGGCACTTACCGGGTAAGATTGATCGCCGTTGATTCTAGCAGCTGCAATATCCGCGATACTGCTTATCTCAATATCGTGGTGCGTAACGACAAGGCGGATATAGATTTCACCTGGCGCAAGATCGGCCCCTGTGAATCCACCGAATTTGAATTGCTGAACCTGTCAACCCTCTCTGCTCCGGCAGCCGGCAAGCCATTCCTGCCCACTTCCTTTACCTGGGATTATGCTGATGGCTCACCAACTGTGACTATGGGGCTGGGCAACCCAACACATAAATTCTTCGGACCAGGCACTTACCCGGTTAAGCTGATCCTGGCCAATGACGACCGCTACTGTAACTCTCCGGATACGGTGGTCAAGAACCTGCGTATCGCCACCAATGTGCGCGCGCAGTTTGTTACACCACGGATGGGTTGCCAGCCTTATGAAGCGGTATTCAACAATACCTCCGTAGGTGGCCATGATTTTGAATGGGACTTCGGTGATGGCAGTCCGGTCTCAACCGTAGAGAGCCCAACGCATCTCTACCCCAACCTCGGCACTTATACCGTCAGGCTGAGAGCATATGATACTTCCACCTGCAACAAGGTGCACGATACCACTTTCACTATCACCGTGAATCCGAAACCGGTATCCCAGATCTCACCAGCCCTGCAGAATACGGATATCAATAAACCGGCTGTATTCAACAACAACTCCACCGGAGGCGTGAGGTATAAATACATTTTTGGCGATGGTGAAGAGCGTACCAAAACCACCATGGACACCACGCAGCACCAGTACAATGCCACCGGTACTTACAATGTGATGCTGGTTACTTTCAACCAGTATGAATGTACCGACACCTCCTTTGCAGTGGTGAATGCCTGGGTAGAGCCGCTCCTGGATGTGCCCAATGCCTTTACGCCGGGTCGCGGAGGCAGGAACAGCCTCATCAAGGTGGAAGGTTTTGGTATCAGTTCCATGACCTGGAAAATATACAACAGGAATGGACAGAAAGTATTTGAGACCAATAGCCGCTTCGGCGCATGGGACGGTACTTTCAACGGGAAACTGCAACCTATGGATGTATACGTGTACACCCTGGAAGTACAGTTCACCGATGGTAAACGATTGACGAAAACAGGCGATATAACTTTGATTCGATAAATCATTTCACATGAGATCCAACCAAACGTCACCCGGAATGTGCAGCAAAAAGGCAGGGACAGGCTCCGGCAAAAGGCTTTCTGTTTGCCTCACCCTCGCAGGTTTGTTTTTCATGGGAACCATGCAGGCGCAGGACCTGCACTTTTCTCAGTGGTTCAATTCACCACTGAGCACCAACCCTGCCAATACAGGATTCATTCCCGATGCGGATTACCGGATCGGCGCCAATTACAGGAACCAGTGGTCTACCATCATGACCATGCCTTATAAAACCTACAGTGTATGGGGCGATGCGCAGATCTTACGCGACCGGATCACCAGCGGCTGGATGGGCCTTGGCGGCCTGATCCTACGCGACCAGGCAGGAAGCGGTAGCCTCACTTCCACCAAGGTGTACGGTTCCGTAGCCTACCACCAGATGGTGGGCGTTGCGCACCTGATCTCTGCCGGCTTCAATATCGGCTGGGTGAACAAGCGCATAAATACGGCGGACCTGAAATTTCCCGATCAGTTCGACGGCAGTTTCTTCGACAGCAAACTCCCCACCAGCGCGGTTCTGGATAATCCCAGCGTGAACTATTTTGATGTGCAGATGGGCCTCAACTATGCATTCTTCCCTACAGATAAAGTATATATCAATGCAGGCGTATCGGCCTGGCACCTCAACAGGCCCCGTGAATCCTTCTTCAATACAGATCCGGTAGGCGATGAAAATTCGCGTATCCCTATGCGTTATACCGCGTTTGTCAACGCCAGTATCAAAGTGCATGAAAATGTGATCGTGAATCCCATGGTCTACCATTCCCGCCAGGCAGAAGCGTCCGAAACCGTGGGGGGCGCATATGACCAGTACAACCTGGGAGAAGAAGGAGCCATGCAGGTGCTCGGCGGTATCTATTACCGCCCCGGGGATGCCATTATTCCCATGATCGGGTTTGAATGGAAGAGTATTCGTCTTACCTTCACCTACGATGCCACCAACTCAGGGCTCAAGCAGTATAACAATACCCGCGGCGCCCTGGAATTTGCATTGCAGAAGAACGGATATTACGACGAATACAATGGCGACCGCCGCCAGAGCCTTTGTCCTACCTTCAGGTACTAAGGTAACCCCGGCCCGGCCGCACCTTAACAATCAAATATGAGTCCTGTTACAGAGGTCATCCTCCTTGTATGCGTATACGCCCTGATGATCTTTACCATGATCCGTATCATTTTCGATACGGTGAATGTGAGTAAGGCATTGGGGTATCTTCTCCTCACCATTGTGCTGCCTGTTGCAGGCAGCATTGTTTATTTTGCACTGGGCGTCAATTACAGAAAGAGGAAAATATACAACAAGAAGGTCATCACCGATGAATACCTGCTGCAGGCGCTCCGCAAAGACATCGATGAATCCGCTCTTCACCTCCTCCAGACCCACCACGATGATGTAGGGAATTTTGCAGGGCTTGCCCGGCTCCTCATCAAGGATTCACTGTCCTTTCTCTCGCTCAATCATATCAAGCTCCTCCTCAACGGGGAAAACAAATTCCCGGATGTTATCAAGGCGCTGGAAGCGGCGCAAAGCACCATCCACATGCAGTATTATATTTACGACAATGATGAGATCGGCAACCAGATCAAGGCCATCCTCATGCGTAAAGCACAGGAAGGCGTGAAGGTCCGCTTCATCTACGATGATTTCGGCAGCAACGGCCTTAAAAAAAGATGGGTGCGCGAACTGGAAAGCGCTGGTGTGGAGATCTATCCTTTTTACAAGATCTACTTCGTATTCCTCGCCAGCCGGATCAATTACCGGAATCACCGCAAGCTCATCATCGTGGATGGTAAAACGGGCTTCACCGGCGGCATCAATGTATCCGATAAATACATCAATGGCGATGACCCCAAAAAGCTTTACTGGCGCGATACACATGTGATGATCGAAGGGCCGGCAGTACTGAACCTGCAATACCATTTCCTGGCCGACTGGAATTTCTGCTCCGATCAGAACCTCACTCCCAATAAAGAGATCTTTCCCGTTCCTGTGCGGCGCCCGGATTTTACGATGCTCACGCAGATCGCAGTGAGTGGTCCCGACTACCCGCGGGCAGATGTTATGCTCAGCTATTTTTCAGCCATCGCCAATGCCGAAAAAAAAGTATATATCACCACTCCATACTTCATTCCCAATAACAGCATTTACGATGCCATTAAAAAGGCCGCACTGAGCGGGTGCGATGTGCGTTTGCTCGTTCCCGGCATCTCCGATTCCAAAACAGTGAATGCAGCCACACAGTCTTACTTTGAGCCATTGCTGGAATGTGGTGTACGCATCTTCCTGTATCAGAAAGGCTTCGTGCATTCCAAGACCATCGTGATAGACGACACCCTCAGCATGGTTGGCTCCGCCAATATCGATTTCAGAAGTTTCGATCTCAACTTCGAACTCAATACCATCATATACGATCAGGCCTTCAGTGAAAAAATGACGGAGGTGTTCCACCAGGATCTGGAGAACTCGGAAGAAGTGATCTATGAAGAATGGATGAAAAGAAGTACACTGCGTCAG
>NZ_JBQCGW010000149.1:0-43866 GCF_051955275.1 Pseudobacter sp.
CGTTGTTTAAAGAATATTGCCGTTTGATTGGGCTCATAATTCAATTCCGCTGCCAGCTTTTTCACGGCGAGTTTGGTACGGAGACCGATGCTGTGATGATCATGCAATGCGCGCGAAACGGTAGAGATAGAGATGTTCAGACGCTTGGCAATCTCTTTAATTGTAGGGAGTTTCTTTTCCATGAGCAACCAGTTGTGATAATGGAAAGATAGAAAAATTTGTAAAGCAGCACACTGACTTCAAAAAATGTCTCAATAAAATCAGGATAATTTGCGATATTAGTTAGACGCGATTGATTTTGCTTGCTGATCAGTATAATTTATAACTGTGTTTATAATTTACCAATCAATATGCAACAAGCTCCACGCAGGATACAATGGTTGTTCACCGCAGCCATGCTTACAACAAGCAGCGTATTCATGCAACCCCTAGCCCAGGTGGCTAAAACCAAGACTGACCAACAGAAAATGCAATGGTGGCGAGATGCCCGCTTTGGCCTTTTTATCCATTGGGGACTGTATGCCGTTCCGGCCGGTGAATGGAATGGCAACACCAATTATGGAGAATGGATCCGGAGTACTGCACAGATCCCTCTTGCTACCTACGACAAATTTCTCACTCAATTCAATCCCACCAGCTTCAACGCAGATGAATGGGTCCGCATGGCCAGGGACGCCGGTATGAAATACCTGGTGATCACTACCAAACACCACGATGGATTCGCCAATTGGCCCACTGCCACTTCCGATTTCAACGTGATGAACACCCCGTTCAAAAAAGATCCGCTGAAGGACCTGGCCGATGCCTGCCATAAATATGGCGTGCAACTCTGCTTCTATTATTCCATTATGGACTGGCATCATCCGGATTACCTGCCCCGCAGGGATTGGGAGACGGACCGCTCCACCGAAGGCGCAGACTTCAGCCGGTACGTGGATTATATGAAAGCCCAGCTCAAAGAACTGCTCACCAATTACGGAAAGATCGGTGTGCTCTGGTTCGATGGAGAATGGGAAGACACCTGGAACCATGAGCTGGGTAAGGACCTTTACAATTATGTGAAGAGCCTGCAACCAGATATCATCATCAACAACCGTGTTGATAAAGGCCGCTCAGGAATGGCCGGTCTGACCAGGACAGGCGATTTTGTGGGTGACTTCGGTACGCCCGAGCAGGAGATCCCTGCCACCGGCTTCCCCGGCGTTGACTGGGAAAGCTGCATGACCATGAACAATAACTGGGGATATAACAGTCATGATCAGAACTGGAAATCGGCTGAAGACCTGGTGCACAAACTAATTGAAACCTCCTCAAAGGGGGGCAACTTCCTCCTGAATGTAGGACCTACTGCAGAAGGCCTGTTCCCGCAGGCAAGTGTGGAGTGCCTTGCCGATATCGGCAAGTGGATGAGCGTGAACAGTGCTTCCATTTACAATACGCAGGCAAGTCCGTTCAGGGAGATCAGCTTCGGCAACTGCACTCAGCAGTCTATCCCAGGCGGAACGCGGTTATACTTCCACGTTATCAACTGGCCACAGGATGGTAAACTGGTGCTGCCTTCCATGGCCAATACCATTACTAAAGCATATGCGCTGGCAGATAAAAGCAGTCTGAAGTCAAGCCGGGTGAATGCCAATAATATCATCAGCATACAGGGAGTGACCAAACAGCCATATGCAACCGTGATCGTAGCTGAGATCAAAGGCAAGCCCATCGTATATACAGAGCCAGTGATAGAAGCACCGGCCACATTGTTCATCGACCAGCTGCCGGTTACTTTCAAGACCAATATTCCGGGCGCCATCGTGTATTATACTACCAATGGCAAAGATCCGATTGGTACATCGGCGCAGGCGCGCAGCATGATCCTGCGCAAAACAGCCACCATCAAAGCAGCGGCTTTTCTGGGAGGCAAACAGATCACCAGTGTAGCTTCTGCCAGCTTTGAAAAAGTAACGCCCATACCTGCCCAGGAGGTGAACCCCGCCAGCGGCGGATTACAGTTCGCTTCCTATGAAGGCAAATGGGATAAACTGCCTGACTTTACAAACCTTTCACCAGCTGCTATGGGAACGCTCGCCAACTTTGATATCAGCATGAAGCGCGGCAAAGAAGAATACGCTTTTGTATTCGATGGATGGATCCGCATTCCTGTTGATGGCGTGTACACTTTTTATCTCAGTTCAGATGATGGAAGCCGCATGTACATCAATGATCAGTTGACAGTTGATAATGATGGCCTGCATGGTGAGATCGAAAAATCAAAAGATATTCCTTTAGCCAAAGGATACCATAAGATCAAAGTACAGTACTTTGAAAGATCAGGCACGGATAATCTGGAAGTGAGCTGGAAAGGTCCGGGCATTCCCAAGATGCGGATCCCTGATATTGTATTGTATCGCGATAACTGATCTGATACGCATAACAATCAAGTATGAAATTAATGCTGCTGCTGGCTGGATTGCTGGTGATAACTACCGTGCATGCACAAGTGAAGGATATGCATAACCTGCAATTCACGGAATTGCCAAAGCAGTGGGATGAAGCGCTGCCTATTGGTAATGGCTGGCTGGGTGCTCTCATCTGGCAGCGGGATTCAACATTAAGAATGTCACTCGACCGTGTTGATCTGTGGGATGACAGCCCCATGCCGCAGATCAACCGGCTGACCTATAAATGGGTGGAACAGCAGGTGCTCAAAGGCGAGTATGATACCGTACAGCAGATCGGGGATAAGCCTTATGATCAGAATGCCGCCCCCAGCAAAATCCCCGGAGCGGCGCTGGAGTTTAAAATGCCTGCCGGTCATACAGTAAAACTGGCGCAGGTCAGCCTTCGCGACGGACTGGCAATGGTGGAGTTCACTGATGAGCTCCGGTTCATGAGTTTTATTCATGCCAGCAAACAGGAGGGATATTTCGGATGGGAAGGAATGAGCCCAGGGCAGCTGAATGCATTACTTCCTTCGATTATACCTCCACGTTACCAACCCAGCCTTACAGAGAAGCCAGGCCCTGGTTCACTGGCCCGGTTATTCTATCCAAAGGGAAAAATTACCAAAGGAAAGAACAGCATAAGATACCACCAGCCTACCTGGAGTGGCCATTATTATGAAGTGCTGGTAGAGTGGGTGGTTACCCAAAAGAAACAACTCATCGGCGCCTGGACCATCAGTGTAGACAAGCCTGCTGTACTCTCCAAAATAAATCCCGCACTTAAAGAGCCGACAGGATGGGTAGCTCATGAACGCTGGTGGAAGAACTACTGGAGCAAATCTTCGATCTCTATTCCGGATACATTGCTTGAAAGGCAGTACTACCGCGATATGTACAAGTTCGGATCCGTTGCGCGGCCGAACACGCCCCCCATTTCTCTACAAGCTATCTGGACTGCCGATGATGGCAGACTGCCTCCCTGGAAAGGAGATTTCCATCACGATCTGAATACACAGCTTAGTTACTGGCCGGGATATGCATCCAATCATACCGATCTCACTGCAGGCTTTACCAATTGGTTGTGGAAGGTGCGGCCGGAAAACAAACGCTGGACCAAAGCATATTTTGGCGTGGATGGATTGAATGTGCCGGGTGTGACCACTATCAGTGGTAAGCCCATGGGTGGCTGGATACAGTATGCCATGAGCCCCACAACCGTCTGCTGGCTGGCTCATCATTTTTATCAGCAATGGAGATATACCGGTGATACATTTTTTCTGAAAGAAAGGATGTATCCGTACCTGCAGGATGCTGCGCGGTATATGACCGGTATCACCAGGATGAAGGATGGTAAACGCATGTTGCCGCTGAGTTCCAGTCCGGAATACAACGACAATAAAATATCAGCCTGGTTCCGTGAATGGACAAACTATGACCTGGCGCTGGTCAGGTACATGTTATTGTTACATGCTCATTCCAAAAGAATTGCCAGAATTAAAAGCCCTGATGACTCTACCCTGATGTCTGTATTTGACCTGCCGGCGGCGGCAATAAATGAAACCGGTTTAATGATGGCGCCAGGTGTGGAGATGTTGCATTCGCACAGGCATATGAGTCCGTATATCAGTATCTTTCCCTTGCGCACACTGGATTTGGAAGTGCCGGTTAAACAAGATTCCATCGTAAGAGAAAATACATTCAGGCACCTGGAACAACTGGGAACACGCCAGTGGACGGGTTACTCCTTTGCCTGGATGGCCAATATGTATGCAGCCAACGGAAAAGGAGACAATGCCCTGAAACACCTGCGTATCTTTGCTTCCAATTTCGTTTCATCCAATAGTTTCCATCTCAATGGAGATCAGCGCGGAGGTGAATATTCCAATGACCAGGGGAGGCCATTTACACTGGAAGGCAATTTTGCTTTTGCGCAGGGTGTGCATGAATTGTTATTGCATAGTCATACCAGTGTGATAGAGGTATTTCCTGCTTTACCTTCCTCCTGGAATACTGTATCTTTCCATCAACTCCGTGCAGAAGGTGGTTTTCTGGTAAGTGCTGAAAAAGAGAACGGAGTTGTTGTGTCCATCAAGGTTACTGCCACTGTCAATGGCAAGCTTCAAATTAAAAAGCCCCGTGATTTTCATACCTGGATCGTAGAAGGAATGGATTCTAAAAAAGTAGAACTGTTCATGAATGTTTTCGAGGTTTGGATGAAAAAAGGCCAGACCATTGTTTTCAAAAACGGATTTGAATAAATTGTTATGAAGCGGATAATAATTTCCTTCCTGCTTGGTGCTTATTGTATCAGCGGGCAAAGCCAGCTGGTAGATATCGTTGGGCCTGCGCCCACTGCCAAACAAATGAAATGGCATGAGATGGAATTCTATCTCTTCATGCATTTTGGTCCGAATACATTTACGGATTTGGAGTGGGGTAAGGGTACAGAAGATCCCACTGTTTTCAATCCTACCGCTCTCGATTGCCGGCAATGGGCCCGCATTGCGCGTGACGCAGGCGCCAAAGGCATCATCATCACGGCCAAACATCATGATGGATTCTGCCTCTGGCCAAGCCGTTACAGCGATCATACTGTACGCGAAAGTCCCTGGAAAAACGGAAAAGGAAATGTGCTCCGCGAACTGGCGGAAGCCTGCGATGACTATGGTGTAAAATTCGGCATTTACATTTCTCCCTGGGATAGAAATCACCCAGATTATGGTACGGAAGAATACAATGACATCTATGTGAAGACCATGCGTGAACTGCTGCGCGGTTATGGAGATATATTCGAACTGTGGTGGGATGGAGCGAATGGGGAAGGGCCCAATGGAAAGAAGCAGGAATATGATTTTCCCCGCTTTCAGCGCACTGCCCGCCGCTTTGCGGACGAGGCAGTAATCTTCAGCGACATCGGTCCGGATATCCGCTGGGTAGGCAATGAAAAAGGTATTGCCGGTACAACCAACTGGAACCTGCTGGACACGGCTGGCTTTCAGCGCGGCCATGGCGCGCCTCCCGTGGATACCCTCAATAGAGGTAATGTAAATGGTAAATCCTGGATTCCGGCAGAATGCGATGTCAGCATCAGGCCGGGCTGGTTCTATCACCCGAATGAAGACAGCGCCGTTAAATCGGGCCTCGACCTGATGAAACTCTATCTGACTTCCGTGGGCCGGGGCGCGAACCTGTTGCTGAATGTGCCACCGGACCGGCGCGGACTGATCCATCCTGCTGATTCCGCTTCCCTGATGGCTTTCAAAGAATTACGGGAAAGCAATTTCAGAACCAACCTGGCGCAGCGTGCAAAAGTAACGGTGTCTTCATCGCGGGCAGGATATTTACCAGCACTGCTGGTGGATGGCTTCAGGTTCTCGCACTGGGCGCCATTGAAAACGGAAACCAGTTGCTGGATTGAAATTGAAATGGACCAGGAGAAAGAGTTCAATACGATAATGTTGCAGGAATATATCGAGGCCGGCCAGCGGATAGAGGAGTTTACGGTGGAGGTATGGGATGATACAAAATTTGTTCCTCTTACCAGTGGAACAACGGTGGGGTATAAGCGAATATTGCAATTCCCGAGACAGACGGCTGGTAAGATCAGGGTGAATATTGTGAAGAGCAAGGCCAGTCCGGTGATTGGAGAGATACAGTTGTTTAATTGTGATGAGTTCTGAGGATCAGAGGCCGAGTCGTTTTATTCTGTTTTCTATAAGTGCTTGATACTTTTGTTTTTTTGCCTCACTGATAAAACTGTTCTGAATGCATTCCTGCCAGGCAGGTGTTGATTTGCGCATCCTTTCAAAAATTCTATCCTGTTGTGATGGCGACAGATTCGCTCTGCTGAATAAGTTCTCAAAGTCTTTTCTTGACAGTTTGTTCTTTTTGCCATTCAGGAATAAAGCCATTTCTTCTTTGTCTTCCGGAAGCACAATGGCCGATGGTACCAGGTCATAGGCGGCGCTCAGCACATATCCTAACTGTGGTTGATCAATCAGTGAAAAGTTTTTAAGATGCATATCTGCATTACCGGTAATAAAACTAAAAAGAAGGACCTCAAAAAAAGTCTGTGAGTCCAGACCAGGATTGACAGAGTATTTCATGATGGCCCTTAAAATTTGTTCATAGCCACCCAGATATTTGTGCTCCGTCATTCTTTCGGTGAGTTGGCACATATCCTCCATGTGAATCTTTTGCTTACCCTTTCTGTCGATGCGTTTTGTAATATAGGCAAGTGAGCCATCGTCCATGCTGATCAGGCTATGTGGAACTGTTTTTATTCCTGCAATCTCAGCTAAATGCATCGTGAGATCTTCAAGTTCTGGCAATTGGTTCCATTGTTCGGAAGGCGGCTTTAAAATGTATTCCCCCATAAAACCAACTATAGAAAATCTTTTTGCACCATTCTCTCCTTTCACTGCTTTCAGATCAAGAGATAGTTTAGCCTGTACACCTGGAATGGTTACCTGACTACGGACGGCCTTCTTCGCCAGTTCCAGGATATCCTGCTGTGAATATGGAAGAAGGGGAGGCACTGCAGTTCCAAAGATCTTTTGGCTGCAGCTCAGGTGGAATGAGTTTTCCTCCGGGTCAAGTTTATCGTAACAATGATAACACCTATTCATCTGCAACGTCATTATCAGGGTGAACACTAATTGCACCAATACAATCTTTACAACATTTCAATAACAGACCCATTCTATCTCTGCGATCTAACTTCCAGTTATCTTCTGCAATGTCGAGTAGCCAGCCTTCTGGAATCAGGCCGTCGAAAAAAGGAAATAATGTATTACTTGAGTAACGGCTGACTTTTAAGGGGAAAGTTTTACTTATAGCTGGATACAAGCCTGCATTGCGATAGGTCTCATCATAATCAAAATGAATGCCCTCGGCATCTTCATAAATTATCCCGGCAATAATATCCTGATATTTGACAATACCTTTTCTCATTCAAGGTCTTTTTTAGAAGGTACAGGTTGCATTTCATGTCCGAAAAGACTCAATACCTGATTCACTTTATCTAAACGAAGCGTATCCTTACCTTGCTCAAGATCTCTTATAAAACGAATACCTACTCCAGCTTTTTCTGCGAGATCATCTTGTGTAAGCCTTGCTTTTTTTCTTCTGTCCTTAATGAATTCAATTAAGTTGAACGAAGCAGGGGCGGCCTCCACGAAATCCTGGTCCTTGAATGTTGTGATAATTGTGTCAATTATTTCATCCCGTGTTTTCTCAGAAGCATAGGATTCGCTTTTCGCTAGAATTATGCCATTCACAGCTGTAAGGGTGAAATAATAGTTACCATTACTGCTCCTTGAACGTTGAAATGAATGTTGTTGTTTGACACGGTCGTGCGCATGTGATAAGGAGTTTTCACAGCTGGTAAGGGTAATATAAGCCTCACTGTTGAGTATTATTTGTCCATTAGCGGACTTGAGCCTCCAGTGAAATTCTGAATTAATATGAATAATATCGAAGGTCAACATATTTAGCTAGATTATACCTGATCGGGTATAAAGGTACTAATTTTTGTAAAAATATACCCGATCAGGTATAAATTATTTGCAAATTAGTTTATTATACCCGTTCGGGTATATTATTATGCTGTTTTAGTGTTAATATACCTGATCGGGTATAATTCCAGTGTTTATAATCCTAACAACAAACAAAAAAGCGAAAAACAGAAACTCCGTTTTTCGCTTTTATTATCAGAAATATCTTGATCAGTTTCCTTTGAACGCAGCCTTTCTCTTCTCCAAAAACGCAGTAACGCCTTCCTTCATATCTTCTGTTGCGAAGCATTCTCCGAACTGCTCTATCTCATGATCATAACCCTTTCTGCTATGATCGAATTTATTGACGCATTCAATCACTTTGGCAATGGCGATGGGTGCTTTGCTGTTGATAAGCGTGAGGATCTCAGTAACACGAGCCAACAGGTTTTCGGCTGGCACTACTTCGTTCACCATTCCTATCTGTAATGCTTCCTGCGCGGTAATAGTGCGGCCGCTCATCAGCATTTCAATCGCGCGGCCTTTACCCACCAGCTGCACCAGTCTTTGTGTGCCGCCATAACCGGGGATCAGTCCGAGGTTCACTTCAGGCTGTCCGAATTTAGCGTTCTCTGCTGCGATCATAAAATGACAGCTCAATGCCAGTTCGCAACCGCCGCCCAGTGCAAAACCGTTAATGGCTGCAATGAAGGGCTTGGGTGAGTTCTCTATCGCAAAGAAAATATCATGACCTTTTTTGGAGATGGCCATTCCTTCTTCTTTGCTCAGGCCCATGAACTCTGTGATGTCTGCGCCTGCAATGAATGCTTTGGGGCCTGCACCGGTGATGATGGCCGAGCGGATGGCCGGGTTATTGTAAACCTCTTCCACCGCCAGTTTCAGCTCGTCCATTACAGTTTTGTTGATGGCATTGAGTTTATCGGGGCGGTTGATGGTGATGGTGAAAATTCCGTTATCGAGACTGGTAAGCAAGGCTTGATATGACATGATAATGATGTTTTGTAGTGATCAGAATTCGCGATGTTCTTTGACCCATGTGTTGATGTAAAGGGCAATGTCGGATGTGGGGGTACCTGGTGCGAAGAGCTTGCCTACGCCCATATTGTTGAGCTCCTGCATATCATCTTCGGGAATGATGCCGCCGCCTGTGAGGAGCACATCGTCCATTCCTTTGTCTTTCATCAGTTGGATCACTTTCGGGAACACGGTCATATGTGCACCGGAGAGGATGCTGATACCGATGGCATCAACGTCTTCCTGCAGGGCAGCGCTTACAACCATTTCGGGTGTTTGTCTGAGACCGGTGTAGATCACTTCCATACCGGCATCTCGGAGCGCAGTGGCAATCACTTTGGCTCCACGGTCGTGGCCATCGAGGCCCACTTTGGCAACTAACACTCTGATCGGGCGTGGCATACAATTTTAAATTTTCATATTAAGCAAGGCTCAGCTGCTGAAGGGCCAGCTGAATGCGGTGAATCGTTTCATTTTTTCCGATGATGGCGGCGATATCAAATACGCCGGGCCCGAATTTACCACCTACCAGCATCAGGCGCAGGGGCATCATCAGTTCTCCGGGTTTGATATTGTGTTGCGTAGCGAGGTCTTTGAAAGCAGCTTCCTGCTCTGCAGCCTGGAAATCCGATATCCCTTCCAGATATGTTATAAAGGCATTGAAGAATTTCGTTTTTTCTTCGTTCCACTTTCCTTTCACCGGTTCCAGGTCCTGGGCAGGTGTTTCAAAGAAGAACTTCGTTTGTGTATGGAAGTCGGTAAGCAGCGTGCAGCGGTCTTTCACCAGGTTGATCACGCTGGAGAGAAGCTTATCATCGGTTATGGTGAGGCCGTTATCTGCCAGTACCTGTTTTACATCAGGCAGGAGCCTGGAAGCGTCTGAGCGCTTGATCCATTCGTGGTTGAACCATTTCGCTTTTTCGAAATCGAATTTTGCGCCGCCTTTGTGAACGCGGTCGATGGAGAAGCGCTGGATGAGCTCTTCCACGGAGAAAATCTCCTGGTCGGTCCCGTCGTTCCAGCCGAGCATGGCCAGCATATTGATAAAAGCTTCGGGCATGAAGCCCAGTTCGCGGAAACCTTTGGTGAGTTCGTTTGATTTGGGATCGAGCCAGTTCATGGCAAATACGGGGAAACCGAGACGGTCGCCATCGCGTTTGCTGAGCTTGCCATTACCATCGGGCTTGAGGATGAGCGGGAGATGAGCCCATTGGGGCATCTGATCTTCCCAGCCCAGGTATTTCCAGAGCAGGACGTGCACGGGCGCGCTGGGCAGCCATTCTTCACCACGGAAGGCGTGGGAGATCTTCATGAGGTAATCGTCTATCACCACGGCCAGGTGGTAGGTAGGCATACCGTCTGCTTTCAGCAGTACTTTATCATCTACCAGACTGGTGTTAAAGCTTACTTCTCCACGGATCATATCGTGAAAGGTAACGGTCTCGTTTTCCGGCATGCGGATGCGGATCACGTGGGGAACGCCATCTTCCAGGAGGGTTTCCGTTTCTTCCAGGGTGAGGGAGCAGCTGTTGCGCATTTCGAGGCGCACTTTGTGATCGTATTGCGGAGAAGGGTTTTCAAGTGTTTTGAATCTTTCGCGCATGCTCTCCAGCTCTTCGGGCCTGTCGAATGCATAGTAGGCATGGCCGGTCTTCACCAGTTGTTCCGCGTACTGGCGGTACATTTCCTTCCTTTCGCTCTGGCGGTAGGGGGCGTATGGGCCGCCGCTTACCGGGCCTTCGTCAGGTTTCATGCCGCACCATTCCAGGCATTTGATAATATATTCCTCGGCACCGGGTACAAAGCGGGTCTGGTCCGTATCCTCGATACGCAGTACAAACTCACCGCCTGCATGGCGTGCAAAGAGATAATTGTACAGCACTGTACGAACTCCCCCGAGGTGCAATCCACCGGTAGGACTGGGCGCAAACCTTACACGAACATTCTTTTTCATAAGCGACAAAGATAAGGCTCCGGGTACTATTTTGGTATTCCTGCCGTTATATTGAAGATGCGAACAGGGCTTGTCATATTCTTACTACTTTGCTGCAGTGCAGCGCTCAAGGCGCAGCTGACCTACGAAACCCTGCAAGTGGACTACGACAGCGCCCATACCTTCAAAAATCTCAAGATCATTCCCGTGCGATTAAAAGGCGGTGGCAGTAACGGCGGCCGGGAGGCCATGATCTCCCTCGGTCAGGGCATCAATTCAGGCACCGTGCTGGTAACCGAAAGAGGCACTGCGGCTACCGAGAATGTACACTGGCTTAGGATCAATAACAATTCGGGCATGCCGCTGTATATCGGTTCCGGGGAAGTAGTGATGGGCGGCCGGCAGGACAGGATGATCACCCGGGACACGGTATTGTTGCCATCCGAAAAGGATCAGTATGTGCAGGTGATGTGTGTGGAAGAAGGGAGATGGAGCAATAAGGTGAAGAAGTTCGTGTATAACAATTACGCCAATACGGCCCTCCGCAAAGTGCTGGGCACTACCAATAACCAGGTGCTGGTCTGGAAGGAGATCAACAGGCAGCTGGGCGATAACAATTTTCACAGTTCTTCCCTGGCCTACCTGGCCCAGCGTCATGATAAAAAGATGCTGATCCCGCAGAACGAATACCAGCAATACTTCCACAACAAATTCTTCAATGAGGATACCACGGTAGTGGGGATCATCTGTGTGAGCGGCGACAGGATCATCGGTTGCGATATCTATGCCGGCAAGGGACTGTTTGAGGCATCGCTGGATGCGTTGCTGGCAGGCTATATCGAAGAAGCTATCCTGCATGGACAAACGCCGTCGGCTACCGATGAAAAGGTGATGAACTATCTCGCTCCCAAACTCACCAATGAGCCCATGCAACAGGAACACCTGAAAAAGAACGGAAAGATCTACCGGCACGAAAAGCGGGTGATCCATATTACAGGATACGGCGAATAACAGGCAGGAGTATCCCGTAAAAATCAGGTACCTTTGACTACTGAAACCCGCGTATGTATTACCTTGTAAAAACTCCGTGGTGGTTACGTAAACTGTATCCGCGTTGTACCTGGAATATACCTGTAAACAGCCAGGAGAAGATCCTGTATCTCACTTTCGATGATGGTCCTCATCCCGAAGCCACACCCTTTGTACTGGATACGCTACGTCAATGGAATGCGCATGCTACATTTTTCTGTATAGGAAAGAATGTGGTGGAGCATCCTGAATTGTATCGTCGTGTGCTGGAAGAAGGGCATCGCACAGGCAATCATACTTTCAATCACCTGAATGGCTGGAAAACGGCGGACGACAAATACATTGCAGACATTCTTGAAACAACGAAGTATGTGGATTCAGATCTGTTCCGTCCTCCTTATGGAAGGATCTCACAGTTTCAGAGCAGGGTGCTGACTGGCGTTGATACGTACAGGAATGCAGGAAGAAAGTTCCGTGTGGTCATGTGGGATGTACTGAGTGCGGATTTCGATCAGCGGATCACGGCGGATAAATGCGCCTTCAATGTAACGGCCCATGCCGGACCAGGTTCTATCGTAGTATTCCACGATAGTGCAAAAGCGTTTCCTCGTATGCGTGAAGCATTGCCGGTAGTATTGCGCTATTTTTCTGAAAAAGGATTCAGATTTGACACAATACCATTTGAGGTGGAAGCGTTGCCGGTATAAAAAGAAAGTTTAATTTTTTTTTAATGGGACTGAAAATTTGTCGGAACAGCGAAAGAATTTGCTGATTAAGATTGGCTTTAAATAAGTTGGGCCGGGGTAGAAACCCTGGCCCGTTTTTAATCCGTACCCTATGAAAACTGGATTAAAGGTATAAACTTTTTTGATTTGACCAAAGTAATTTAACCGGGGGCAAAATTTAGACGAACGGTCATTTTCCGTCAACTTGTCGGAAATCAATTTTTTCCAAGAAATCCAGCGGATTATTTTGTTATATGAAGTTTTATTGTTTCGTATATAATTCTTATATGAGTCGCAACGGGTATTTATGAGTTTTCCTGGATTGGGGTTTTTTAGTGAATTTTGCGTGGTTATGGAAATACAAATTACTGATACTCACACTCATTTATACGTGAATAGCTTCAAGGGCGACCTGGCGGCGGTAATGGAGCGTGCACTTGCAGAAGGAGTTACTAAATTCTATCTCCCTGCCATCGACAGTGAAACCCATGATGCCATGCTGCAGGTAGAGACCGATTACCCCGGCAAATGCTTTGCCATGATGGGTTTGCACCCCTGTTCTGTGGAAGATGATTATAAGAAGGAACTGGCGATTGTGGAAGAATGGTTGTCTAAAAGAAAGTTCTCTGCGGTAGGGGAGATCGGCCTGGACTATTACTGGAGCGATAAGCACCTCAAAGAGCAGGCAGAAGCCTTTCACCAGCAGATCAACTGGGCGTTGGAATATGAGCTGCCCATTGTGATCCATTGCCGTAATGCGATGGACGATACGATACAGATCGTGCGGGAACACCAGTTCGGTAAGCTACGCGGGATCTTTCATTGTTTTACAGGAAGTGCTGAGCAGGCGCAGCAGATCGTGGACCTGGGGTTTTACCTGGGGATCGGTGGCGTGCTAACCTATAAAAACTCCGGCCTGGCTGAAGCGCTTGCCGGGATTGACCTGGAGCACCTGGTGCTGGAGACAGATTCTCCTTATCTGACACCGGTTCCGTTCAGGGGCAAGCGCAATGAGAGCGGTTATTTAAAGTATATCATCGATAAGCTGGCTGAAGTGAAAAACACAGATAAAGAAACGGTAGCGAGGATTACTTCAAAAAATGCTGAAAAAATATTCGGGGGGTAAGTAGGGAAACCTTATTTTTGCAACCCTCTCGGAGAGGTGCAGGAGTGGTTGAACTGGCACGCCTGGAAAGTGTGTATAGGAGAAATCCTATCAAGGGTTCGAATCCCTTCCTCTCCGCTGAAATAATAAACGCCTTCAAGTCTAAGATTTGAAGGCGTTTTTAGCGTTCGAAGTATTTTGTGGAATTATGTTGAGTTTTATATAATCCCTTAATTGTCGGATTGTTTGGCGGTTCGAACAGCCCACTTTGATATTTTATCTGAGCTCACAAGGTTTGTACTTTTCTTAGTATCTCCATGAGTTTGTAATTCAAATACAATTTCTCTTTCCCTATCATTTCACTTTTCAGAAATCCTGCATCTTCCAGGGATTTGAGGTAGTTACCTACAGTTTTAAGATTGCCGATGCCTGCCGCCTCAAGGTATGATCGCTTGGTATATGGCAACTTAAAAAGTAATTCCATTAAGTCCTTGGAATATATTTTAGGAAGCACTTCCTGGATTTCTTTCCCCATTTCATTCATCAGGTTCTCTATTGCCATTATTTGCTGTCGTCCACGTAATGATGTTTTTTCAATCATATCCAGCATATATAGAATCCAGTCATGCCAGTCATTTTCCTCTGTCACTTTTCTTAGATACTTATAATATTTAGCCTTGTGATGTATAATGTAATCACTTAAATAGAGTGCTGGTAAATGTAATAATCCTGTAAGCTTTAGATACAACACAAGAATAATTCTTCCTGTACGACCATTGCCATCAAAAAAGGGATGTATGGCCTCAAACTGATAATGAATGATAGCTAATTTGATCAATGGATCTATATCGTCTTCCGCATGGATAAAATCCTCAAGATTTTTTAGTTTCTCTCTAATTACTGTTTCACCATCGGGTGGGGTATATATAACTGTGTCCTGAGCAGGATTTTTTAGTTGGGTACCAGGCACATTCCGGATGCCAGATTGATTTTCTTTTATTATCCTCATCAGTTCAATAAAAAGATTAGTCGTAAGAACTGGCTTTTTACTGATATGTTCTATCCCATACCAAAGCGCATCTTTATAATGTATCACTTCTTTGGTTGCTGCATTTTCAATACTTTTTTCAATAACTGTTGCTTTGAATAACTCATCCTGAGTAGTAATAATATTTTCAATCGCAGAGCTTGCCTGGGCTTCCTGGAGATTAATGGTGTCTATGAATAAATGTGGATTGGGAAGGTTGTTGATAGACCCTTTTAATTCAGCTAAAGCACGACTGGCTGAGATCGTTTTCTTGAGTATTTCTCTATTTTCTAAATCTGCCTTAGGCGGCAATAATGGAAGGTCGTTATATGGAATTTTCGGATCGTGTGGCATCGGAGTAATTTACGCCCTTAAAACGAAAATGAGGGTAAAAATATGTTTTTTTTACTCTCGTTCTAAGCTCGAAGGTAAAAGTTACCTTCGTATGTTATCCAGTCTTTGTTAAATAAAGAACGGACTGGGTAATACCACCGCAGCAAGCAAAGAAGAGTTACTGGATGCAGTGATGCAGGAGCGTGCGGTTGAATTCTTTGCGGAATGGGGGCACCGCTGGTTCGATCTCAAACGAACTGGACGCGCTACTTCGGTACTGGGGGCGTTATTGCACAAACAACCATGGAGTAACAATGCGCTGTTAATGCCCATCCCCTCTGCTGAAATCCAAAGGAATCCCAGGCTCACTCCCAACCCGGGTTACTGATTTTTCTCATCGTATGGTACTGTAAACTAACCTCCGGAATTTTCCTGGTTTGTTGTTTTGAGGAAAGTCAATTGCTCTTCGACGTCTTTCATATACAAGTTCGAAAACTGTAACCTACAGTCCGCAAGAACTAAAAACGTCTTCAAGTCTTTGATTGAAGGCGTTTTTAGTTCAGGTACGAAATTATTTTTAGTAAATATTTAGTTTCTTTTAATAATGTTGAGTGCAGGTGTACCACTTTCCACAGTGTGGTTTCTTTCACTAAAATCATTGTTCCCAGCCATTGTACAATTACCTGCTTACCAACCCTGGTTATTGATGAATTAAGATGGTTAGGCACTTTTACTATCGCAGATAGAATCAAGGTAATAAAGATGTTGGTAGCTGGTTTCGCTTTTATTTTATTCATTTCTCACTACGTCTTTTCAAGTTGTCGCAGTCGTCCTTCATATGATTGCCAATAATTACGTTTGGTGGTTTGATCAAGATAGGAGGCGAACGTTAATTCCTTCACCTTTTCTGATCCCGAAAGCATAATCTGCTTAATTACTTCGAAGGAAGCCGGACTTAAACGGTAATCTCCTATTGGTGTTTTCAGGAGAGAGAAATTTTTGAAGTGCGCATCTCCATTTGAGAAGAGATAATTGAACACAAGCAGTTTCAGTAATTTGGGCGCTTCTACGATGTAGGCCGGTACGTACTTTTGCATAAGCTGAAACAGCTGCAGATAGTTGCAAATTGCCAAACTATCCGAGCTTTGCTGCAATCTTATAATCAAAGCCATGTTCACAGTAGACCAAATCAAAATCGCACACAGCCAGGTAAAATCAGGGGCAGACTTCCCGACCTACATACAAAATCTCAAAAACCTTGGAGTAATTCAATATGAAACCTATGTAAACGATGGTCATACAGATTACCATGGAGAGAATGGGTACACAGCAAGCGCTTCAGGAAAATATGAACCCCTGGAAGTTGCGGCCAACAGCAACACTTCAAGGACATTCAGACTACCTCAGCTTCATTCAATCCTGTGCCAGGTACGGCGTTGAAAAATGGATTGTTTCTATTGAAAAAATGTCCTGCACTTATTGTGATAAAGCCGGCAATGAAATGCTAATAGAACAGATCCCGCAATAACTACAAAACAATATTGTTCTTAGGCACGATCGGTGCCGGCAGTGAAACTTCATCCAGCATATCCCTCATATCAATTTCAATAGTCCGGCTGATCTGCGTGATCGGCACGTCATTCGGGCTGCCTTCAAAAGGATTCACCGAGCTTTCACCCACTGAATCCAATGTATGAAAAGCCCAGGTAACAATGGTTGCAAATGGAATGGTCAGCCACACGGTATAACCGGCTAAAAAAGTGCCGTCTCCTAATCTCTCCATTTCTTTCAATAACCCAAACGGCGCCAGCAGAATAAAAATGAATAATAAATAAGTAGTGATAGAAGCGAAGTTTCTTGGATACGGGAAGTTTTTGATCCGCTCAGCCCTTCCCTGATTATCGGTCAATTTGATAATAGACTGCTGCAATAAATTCCATTGAAACTGATCGATCTCCCCGGAAGCTTTCAGCTTACCTAATTCCTCCGATTGAATGGCTGTCAGCTGCGTAGCTTTATTCTTTTTACCTGAAATATATTCAAGCTCAGCCTTCGATAAATATGGCTTCAGCTCATCTTCCACTTTGGCGCCTGCTTCAGGAATGGTATAATGACTTTTCCGGAATTCTGAATACCGTTCTATCGTCATATTCTCCCAGGTGCGGGGCTCCCTCAGCTGAAACCGGAGCGCAGTAAGCCAGGCGAAATGACGGTAGAACATTCGTTTAACGGTTTCTGAATCCTTGCCTCCTACACTATCCCGGAGCGAGTATGCGAAGCTGCGGCTGTCGTTGATGATCGATCCATAGATCTGCCTGGCTTCCCAGATCCGGTTGTAACTGGCGTTGTTCTTGAAACCCACCAGGAAGGCCACTGCCGTTCCCACAATGGCAATCGGCTGCCAGGGTAATGCCAGGAATCTGCATCCCAGTACATACAGTATGGTAGGTACAGATGATAAGATAAACATGCAAAGAATATCCCGCTTGGTCCAGACGGCAAATTCCCAGGGTGTGTAACGTCTTCCGGTATGCATTGGCTGATTTGTAGAGTAATTATGAAATTACGAAAATAAAAATAGCGCCGGATTCTGACACCCGGCGCTATTTATCAAAAAATGATCTTCTAGAATTGTATCGAAAGCTTTCCTATGGTTGTTCCACTCTCCAGTTGCTGGTGCGCTTTCTTCAGGTTTTCCGCACTCAATCCCTGCAAGGTTTCATTCAGGGTGGTTTTCAAAACACCCTTATCTAACAACTCTGCTACCTTATTCAGGATATGATGCTGTTCTATCATATCGTCCGTTTCAAAGGTGGAACGGGTGAACATCGACTCCCAGTGGAAACTTACACTTTTCGTTTTTATTTTGATCAACGGCACGGGAGTTTGTGAACCGGTAATGGAAGCGATCCTGCCCTGCGGTTTGATCAGCTCAGCCATCGCATCCCAGTAGCCACTGGTATCCACCAGGTCAAGGATGATATCCACTTGCTGGAAACCTGCTTTACGCACTTCATTCACCAGGTCTTTGTGGTTCACTACATGGTCTGCGCCCTGCGCCTTGCACCAGGCAATAGTTTCAGGGCGGCTTGCCGTTGCGATCACCGTTAAGCCGGCAACCTGCTTAGCCAGCTGAGTAGCAATAGAGCCCACGCCTCCGGCACCTCCGATAATAAGAATGCTTTTCCCCTTATCCTTTTCGTTCACGCGGATACGGTCAAACAACAATTCCCAGGCTGTGAGCGCTGTAAGGGGAACCACTGCGGCCTCCGTATCCGATAGTGAGCCTGGCTTACGACCCACGATGCGCTCATCCACCAACTGGTATTCCGCATTGCTGCCTGGCTTGTTGATATCGCCAGCATAGAATACTTTATCACCAGGTTTGAACAGGCTCACTTCCGGACCAACTGCTTCAACAAGCCCAACCGCATCAAAACCGATCACTTTCGGAGTATCCAGTACCTTGTCCTTCGCGGAGTTCTGCCGCACTTTGAAGTCAACCGGGTTCACCGAAATGGCGCTGATCTTTACCAGGAGGTTCCTGCCGGCCGGAACGGGCCTTTCCATGTCAAATTCAATAAAACTATCTGTCTCGGTGATGGGTAATGATGTTTTGAATCCTATCGCTTTCATTGTTTGATGTATTTGTTGTCTGCCTGCGAAGTAGAACATACGCGGGAGAGGAATTGTTCAACCGGAAGCAGACATCAGCTCAATGCATCATGAAAGATAATGCCCATACTATACCGCTCACCACTATGCAAGGGGCTCACTCCGTGTTTCATATTCACCCTGTAAAACCCTTTTGACCCCCGTACCGGCCTGAAACTGGTAGTGAAGATCACCATATCCCCGGCATCGGGGTTCAATACATTGGCTTTGGATTGTGCACGTGGGATCTGTTCTGTTATTACAAACTCCCCGCCAGTAAAATCACGCTGCTGCTGGTTCAGTACGAAGAGGATCTGCATGGGGAAATACACATCACCATAAAGGTCCTGGTGGAGTGTGTTGAACCCGTTCTTCTCATAACGGAGAATAAGAGGAGTGGGATGTACCTGTTGATGCTTTTTGCATTCCGCCATCAGCGCCGCATGTGTAGCCGGAAATACTTTCGGTATACCAGTTTCCTGCATCCAGAGATTGGCAACAGGAACTATGTATTCGTAAACATTTTCGCGCAGGGATTGGATCAGGTCCGGTAATGGGTATTTGTAATATTTGTACTCGCCCAACCCGAAACGATATCGTTCCATCACTATCGTTTTCCGGTAATGTTCAGCTGTGTAATTATTTATCAGTTGAGTGCAATCTTCCTGCGTGAGCATATTTTTTACAGTCACAAATCCTTGCTGGTGCAATTGCTTTGAAATGCTGCTCCAGTCCTGGTTTGCCAGCCTTGTTTTAATTGAGTTCATTAGAAATCAAATGTAAGCCGCCGGCAAAAGCCTCCGAACCCGATTCTTGCTGAATTATGGTCTGCTGTATTTGCCCATCAGTATTCCTTCTCCCAGGATATGCCCGATCATAGCACTGGCCAGATCTCCCTTGCCGGATACTTCAGGCAGATCGATATCTGTGTCGAGAGCAAACAGATAAAAGAAATAACGGTGTTCACCATCCGGTGGGCAGGGCCCCGTATATCCGGTTTTACCCGAACTGTTCATGCCACTGATCCCTGGCATATGGTTCTCTTTGATCTCCTGGGTGGGTGCGATATTCCAGACCACCCAGTGATCATAAATACCACGCGGCGCATCAGGATCATCACAGATCAATGCCAGTGTTTTTGTGCCCTCCGGTAATTCGCCGATGCTTAATGGAGGATTGATATTCTCCCCATCGCAGGTGTACCTGGCAGGGATAGTTCCTTCGTGCTGGAAGGCAGGGCTGGTAAGACTGATCGTTTCTGATCCCATAACTGAAGATTTGAGGATTGTAATTAACGAATAAACATCCATCCACGCACAGCGCCATTGTCAACATACGCAAACCCATTGAACCAGGCTTTCACCGGCAATGATGCAGGCGGCGCAGCAGTTACTATGGCTGATCCGGCAACAGGCGCAAATAACAGGGGAGTTGTTTGGGTAATGGTTTCAAGGCTGCGGTCGAGCGGGCTCACGGCGCTGACCGGAACAAAGCCTTCCGTTCTGTCGGGCAGCAATACTTTGTAGTATGCGCCGATGGCTGCCGTGATAATCAGGTAAGTGCTTTTATCGAGAACAGGATTGCCTGATTTTACACCGGGTGTGGGTAACAGGTTTTGTTTGATGGTGGTGCGGACCGCTTTCCCCAGCCAGCTTTCATTACCTGTTATGGATGCAGGCTTTGTTGTTTCCGTCCTTACAAAATAGATGGGATCGATGGCGCCGGAATTTCCATATACGCCGAAATGCAGGTGCGACGGTGTATTGCGGGCATTTCCTGTATTGCCCACAAGCCCTACTGTATCGCCGGCATTTACTTTTTGTCCGGTTGATACCAGTTGTGAATCCAGGTGTGCATAATAGAGATTGATATCCTTTCCGGAGGGGCGTAGCCAGACTGTCTTGCCACCAAGGCCTCCTTCCCGCACAGCGCTTATCCTGCCTTCGGCCGCTGCCAGCACAGGTGTACCACGTTTCGCGAAGATATCGATGCCTTCATGCGAGCGTGCTCCTGCATCCCGGCTATCGCCCCAGATACTGCCGATGCTTTTATTGCTGCCTCCGGAAACCGGGAATGCCAGGGAAGGGCCCGTACTTGCTGTCAGCTCATACGACAATGGCGCCAGCAACTCCGACTGGATCCTCAGTACCAGCGAAACATCTGCTTTGGCTTCATGCACCAGCATGCCCGAGCTATCTGCGAATTGCAATAATTCCAGACCGGTGCCTTTGCGTGAAGGACCCCATAATTCAATGAATATTTTTGACCGGAGATCCGGTCTCGTATTGACAGTGACGTTGAGTTGCTGACCCTGCCTCAATGCTATCCGGTACCCGAATGCAATGGGATCATAAGGAGAAAAGAAACCGCTTTCTTTGAAGGGAAGTTGAATGGCGAGTGGTGTTACCAGGCTTTTCTCTGCAGCAGCAAACCAGCGGATTCCCATAGCGCTGCTATCGAGCCCCACACGTTTGAGACGATCTCCATATGATTCCTGCGGACTCTTGCCGCCGCCAATCATATTGCTTTTGCAGCCGGTGATCAGCAGGAGCAAGGGCAGGCAGAAAATCATTGTTATCATTAACCTGGTAGCCATAACTGCTGTACTGCAAACAAAATGCCCGCGGGTCAGCATGGCAGTTGTAGCATAGAAGGAACAGTTTACTGCTTACTTAGCAAGATGGCCCACATCGGCAGGAGAAAGAAGCCTGGCTTTCACCGGCTTTTCAGAGTACTGGTCTGCTCCGGCATCCAGCGTACCGGTCCGTAACTGGCCATCCATATCGGTGGTGAGCTGACGATAACTGTTCTTGCCATAGCCGCGTGCAGGGCTGTTGTTGGAAATGCGGAACACGCCATACTGGTCTTTCACCAGCTGCGGATCCTGTTGTATGAAAGCACTGTCCGGTAACTGACCGGCTCCATTTGTATTGAAGATGATATTCCCTTTCCAGGTGGGGCTTACATAATCGTTGCCTTTGATGCTCACAGCTTCTCCGCCACCCTGTATGATATTGTATGCGATAGTGATGCACGTGGAACCGATTCCTTTTTCGCGGACCGTGCGTGTGATATTCTCTTCGTTGTTCACCAGCGTATTAAAGATGATCAATACCCTGTCCGGACGGTCATGCGAGCGGAGATCCGCGCCATCTGCCACTTCTGCGCCACCGTTGCCGATATTGATCGCTGGTTTGCACTGCTCAAAATAATTGCTGGAAATGATATGATCGTCTCCGAATATTCTTAACCCCGGTGTGCGTAAAAAATAATTGCCGTACACTTCACAATGATTGCCATGTCGCAGTGTGAACTGCGCTTTGCAATCCCTGATAGTATTGTAACGAATTGTAACGAAACTTGATTTTACGGATATAAGTTCATTCTCTCCTGCACATTGTTCAAACAGATTATGCTCCAGTAAACTATGGCTGGCAGAAAGACTGTAGCCGCTTAACCCGAACTGCAATGCCTCTGCACCATTGCCTTTCTGCGGCAGAAAATCGAAAAAGTAATTGTGATGGATCCAGAGTCTTTCAGCGATCTGGCTTCCATCACCTCTCACACCAATGAACTTGCCCAGCGCATTCTTATGCTGAAAGGTATTATAATCCACCTGGTGGTCGCTGCCCATGATGCTAAGATAATTTCCTTCACCGGTGGTCTGGAAAATATTCCTCGTGAAGCGGCAGAAACTGGTGCCTGGTTGCAGTACAGCTTTGTCTGATTTATGGGTGAACAGAAATCCTTTGATGATGATATGCGATGCCGGTGCTTCGATCCTGAACCCGTTCTCTCCTGTAATGGCTGTACTGCTATTGTTATCTCCGCTGATGGTAATGGGCTGCGTGAATGAACCACTGATCCGCACAACAATTGGGGCTGAAGCATTGTAAGTGCCTGCTGCCAGGATGATCTCATCGCCGGGTTTTGCGGCATCGATTGCCTGTTGCAATGCAGCGATATTTTTTACACGGATATTCTTCGCCTGCAGTTGCAGGCCGGTAAGCAGGCAGATGAAAAGCAGGAACTTGTTCATACAATGTAAGTACGTTCATTTTTGCTCACGTGGATTGACTGCATTTTACATTTTATGCAATTCTATTGGCGTATGTATAAATGGCCAAACCCGCCGCAGAAGCAACGGGTTTGTTTTTTCAAGGCCTACTACAAAGGCGCTTCAGCGGTTTACGGCAACGTAATCTTTTACGAGCGCGTAATTGCTGAGACTTATCTCATCGTACTTCGGTTTTGTACCCGTGGCAGCGGGCAAAACCACCTATTTAATAGTATTATCTTAAACTCATGTGTAGTTCAACCGGTGTATAACGGGCATCATTATGCACTGCAATCACCCCAAGAGAAGCTTGCTTATGTTTTCTGTTGTACTTGCTGCAAATTTAGCGGCATATTTTTTCTGCAGCAATAACACTAAGTGGTAATAATCATTGGTTCCTCTCGTCAAAATAAGTCCGCTTGTTCTTCATGGCTTTCTGCCAGCCTGAAGAAAAGACGGCTTCCTTCTGCTGCGTCATACTTTCCATTCTCTGTGAAACGGCCAGTTGCAGCGCTGCCGGCATATTGTAGAAAGCCTTGTCAACAGTAGTGTTCCTGTCGTTGATGCCAGGGGCATTCTGATGCCGCACGCCGATCTTCTCGCCTTTGTAGAAGATCATGCATTTGATGCGGCCATCTTCCATGCCGTTGCCGGCTGACGTGCCGTAAACGATCAGCGGATCGGCAAGACCATCTTTATCGAGGTCTTCAAATGAAATGTACTGGTTCCAGAACCAGATGCTGGATTCATGCTGATCACGCTGGAGGATGTAATCATTCATATCCCAGACTTTGGAGTAACTGCCACCGCTTTCCTGTTTGAGGTTCACGGCCCTGATCTTGAAATGAAAACTGTCTTTCTGTTGTCCTACTGAATCCTGACTTTCGGTGAGCACACAGAAATAATTTCCGGACTTGTCAGAGTACCTGTACACGTAATGAACGGGGAAACTGAGGCGGAATAATTGTTTGAGACTGTCTGTAAGGAAGCTGGCTTCAGTTGCGGGAATGAGTTGGCTGCTGGTTTGCGCTGTTACCGGAAATGCGGCGGACAGCACAAGCATGATAAGGCAAATCTTTTTCATCGTTAGTGGGTTTTTGTTGGATGAGCATAGGGGGATTGCCTGGTATGCAGAGGTATACCTAAAGTTACAAAGCAGAAAGTGCATTGTCAATGGGTCAGAGCACCAGCTGTGCGTGCAGTTTGATGAGGGTGTCCTGCGGGTCTGTGCAGAGGCCGGGATGTACTTTTGATGATTGAATCACAGTGCTCCGGGTGGCTGTGAGCCAGCGGAACCTGCTGGCAATGTCCAGCCTGGCGATGGGGCCAGCCACAGTATTTCCAATCGCGATCTGCTCAAAAGACTGGAGGTGTGCAGACACTTCTTCCAGGTCCAGTACCGGGCAGAAGGTCAGCAGGCGGGTGGTATCGATAGTGATGATGGTTTGAAGAAAGCGCTTATCCCTGCAATACAGGATCACGCCTGTATTCAGGAACTCCTCCCGTTCCACTCTCGGTACGATGCGGAGTACCGCGTACTCAAATAAGTGTGCTTCTTGCATGCAGCGCTTCTTTTACAAATATTTCAGATGAGGCTAAACGGGTTGTCAGGAAGTTGAAATACACATTCCGGATCTGTTCAGGGCTCTCGCCGGATGGCCAGCTGTTGAGCCAGTCCTCAGGCAGCAGGTCAACAATGAAACGGATCTTTTCAGGTGTGAGTATGCGGCGGATGGCAATATCCACTTTTTCCAGTTCACTGGCGCGTGGCAGCAGCACATGATCCTTCACCATGGCAAATGGCTTCTTCGCCTGCTCTTCCCATTGCTGCCAGGAATGATGGAAGTAGAGGGACGCACCATGATCTATCAGCCAGAGCTCTTTTTGCCAGATGAGCATATTGGTATTGCGGGCAGTCCTGTCCACATTGGTAAGCAAACAATCCATCCACACGATGGCTGATGCCAGCAAAGGACCGGTAACATTTACAACAGGATCAAAAGTGATGGCACCCTGCAGGTAGTGCAGTCCGAGATTCAGTCCCACACTGGCTTTTAGCAGGTCCTGTATTTCTTCGTCGGGCTCTGTGCGGCCAAAGGAGCTGTCGAGCGTGGCAAATACCAGCTCCGGAATTTTCAGTCCGAGTTCGGGTAATCCGCTGGCCAATGTCCGGGCTATCTGACCTCCGATTAGCTCGGCCACCAGGGCCTTTACGCCCTGTCCGGCACCCCGGAATTTGAGCACATACAAAAAGCCATCATCCGCTTCGGCAATGGCCGGCAGTGATCCTCCTTCGCGCAGGGGTGTTACATACCTGGTCACCCGCACCGTTCTCAAACTGGTGTCACTTGAATGCATAGTGGAATTTGAGTGGCAAATTTAGCGATTATTCACCGATCACTATCCTTTGGATCTTTTTGCTGCCTGCCGTGTATACACTGAGCAGGTAAGTGCCTTTCACAAAAGACCGGAGGTTCAGGCTCTGTTGTTGCCCTCGTGTATTGCGTTGCAGTACCATTCTGCCTGAAATATCCGCCAGTTCTATCCTGCTGATCTCGGAACTGCTGCGGATGTACAATATGCCATTGGTTACAGGATTGGGGAATACCTGCAGGTTGAAGGCAGTGTTGTCTGCCTGGATGATCCTGATCACAGAATTTTCTGAACGGCCATCCATATCGTTCATGCGTAACCGGTAATGGTTATTGCCGTTGGAAAGCACCGGATCGGTGAACTGGTAATTGAGGGTAGCCTGGCTATTGCCTGCTGCAGTTACGGTACCTATCGGGATGAACAATACACCATCCATGCTTTTTTCAATGGTGAAAGACCTGCTGTTCAGCTCCTGTGTGGTTTGCCATTGCAGCAGACCTGTATTGTTGCGGCGCGTTGCCGTGAAGTTGGTAAGTGTTACAGGCAGCGGAGCCGTCTGCGTGGGGCCACCACCGTTTACCCAGAATTCGGAGAAATGATCCACCGGAAATTCTGCGTAGTAGCCGTTATCGTAAGGCGCAACGTATACATCGGCGGGTGGGATGAAACGGTATATGCCTGTTGCATTGTCCGTAAGCAGCCCATTCTCCTCTGATGCAGCACCACTGTATTGCGTGATACCAACCATGAACGGATCTTCCGGTTTGGTACAGGAAGGACAATTGGTAGCACCTATCAATGCTTTGGCTTCTGCATCTGAAAAATAGAACCTCACCAGTACATTTGAAGTAGGAGCAGTTGAGGGTGTGATCACGATATTTCTATCGAGATAATACTGGCCACTGTTATTCCTGATAGCACCGGTATTGCGGAACAGTTTCACGGTAGTACTGCCCAGGTCCTGGCCCTGCGGGTTGATGGAAACGATACGGTTGTTGGAAAGCGCGAAATGGGTCCAGTTATTTCCACTGACAGGCTGTGTGATCCCTGCGGGGATGTCGGCGCCGGTGTATACCAGTGCTCTGTCAAATATATGCACGTCATCGATAGCTGTACCGGCAAAAGTGCCGCCGGCATCCGATTTCATCACAAAGCGGAGGCGGATCTTTCCGGAAACAATGGGAAGATGCCTGCTGGATACATGCCAGGTGAGCATCGGCCGGTAAAAGGTTCTGTATGCTGCATGGTTGTACCAGTTGGTACCATCGTTGAAGGCGCCAAGCTTCGTCCAGGTCTTGTCGTCAAGCGAGTATTCGATCCAGTGATGATCGCAATCACATACATCTTCCACTTTATAAATATGGCTGAATGATATTACGGGCAGCGTCATTCCATTAAGGTTGAAGCAGGGAGAATAGAGGTATGAATATTCTGAATTGTTGTAATTGGTCATGAGGCCTGTGGCCCATGCACCGCTGCCATTGGCAGCTCTCGTAATGATCGGCTTGCTGGGCGTTCCGTATTGCCAGCTTGAATTGATGCCATCGGTATACCAGTGACCATCCCCGCTTTCAAAAGTCTCCAGATAAGGGAATGTGCTGATCACGGGAGATGTAGTGAAAGTGTATAACTGAAGTGTGTCGTTGTTTACAAAATCATCGCCGGACATATTCACCCAGGCGCGGATGCTGTGTTTTGCCTGCAGAGAGAAATCAACAGGTGCGCTGAACTGGTGCTGTACCAGTTGCCCCGGATTGAGATCGATATATTCCTTCACTACGGTGCCGTTCAGCTCATAAGCCACTTCCACATTGGTTTGCAGCACGGTACTGTAGTTCTTCAGTTCCACACGGATATATTCTGCGGAGCCCAATTGACAAACGGATGGAATGGGCGGGTTGATGATGGCACGCACACCTACATCATTCGTATTTCTGTAGATCCTGATATCATCATAAGTGATCCCGTCTTCAGTCAGGTCTTCCGGTGCAGGCGTTTGCGTGGACGTAAGGCCTTGCTGCCCGAGTCTTACCTGGAAACTGCTGCTGATGGTCTGTGCAGGTGTGGCCTTGGCCAGTGTTTCAGTGATATTTACACTGGTTGCGCGTTTGAAGATACCAAGCTCCGTAGCGGTGGCAGGCAGGGAGAATACAGGTATCCAGGCTGCGTTGTCATTTCCGCGGATCCACACTTTGTTATTGGGATATTCGATATCGATACCCTGATTCCTGTAAAAGAAATCCAGCCAGAGCTGGTCTGTACTTGTATAGCCAGACAGGTTGAAAGTAAGGGTAACACTATCTGTATTCCCATTGGCATTGTAACGGCTCTGATCAAGTACCAGGGCATTGTTGCCTGTTCTGGCAAAACCTGTTACAAAAGTACGTGCCCTTCCGTTGGACGTGGTAGCTGCAAAATCTGCACGTGGCAGTCCTGCCAGGCCAAAGGTTTTGTTGACATACGATAGCGGCGAAGCAGTTTCAAATCCTTCTGTAAAGTCCGGCGCCAGGGTGATGGGCGGATTGGGCAGATGCCTGACCAGGGTCTGCAAGGTATCATTGTCTGCTTTCAGGTCAGCGGGATATTTTACCCATACTTTGATGAGGTAATCTCCTGTTGCACTGAAATCTTCTGCAGGACTGAAATTGTAATCAAGTATATTGTTGGCAGGGATCACTGTTGAACTGCTTGCAGATATTACAGAGCCTCCGTTGATCTGGTAATATAATTGATAAGGGCCGCTGGAAGGAATGGTTCCCCTGTTGCGGAGACGGATCCTTACCGGTGATGTACCGGGCTGGCTTGCAGTGAATTGCCGTCCGTTGGATGGAGCTCTCAGCAGTTCAACGGTGATATCGTTATCGAAATCTGTTCCGCAGGTGCCTGCAGATGGTGTTATACTTGCCGCTACTGAAGGCCGTCCGGCCCTTCCGTTGATGAACGGACGCACTGCCAGGTAATACAGGCTGTCTTTATTCAATCCTCCCAGCAGGTAGGTATTGGCGTTAGTAGAGGCCACAGTCTGCATCCTGTCACCCACGAACATGAGTATTTCATAATTGTCGGCATCAGGTATGCCGGCCCAGCTCAGCTGCACATATTGCGGACAGGGATTGGTGGCGGTGATCACAGGTTGGCCCAGTACGGTGAACGTGGCTTCGCTGGTGCCCGTTATACCGCCGCTGTTGCGGGTTACACGCACCAGTGCTTCGCGCGCGGAGACCGCCGGGACCGTCCAGTTATAGAACCGGGCAGTGTCGGAAACATTATTGTCTATTGTTGTCCAGTTGGATCCGTTATCACCTGAGTACTCGATCGTAAAGCTATTGGTACTGTTGTCGAATGCTGACCACCTGATCTGTTCCGCTTCTCCGGGTACCATGGTTTCGCCGCCAGACGGATAGGTAACGGTGATCACCGGCGCTATCACCTGGTACGCCACTACATACTGCTGCGGGCCGGAAGGAATATTGCTGCCATTTATATTGATATTCACATCACCTGCAGGCGGTGCATCGATCACTACCTGCTCGATATTGTTCATATTGTCTGTTCCTTCTACTGCCGGATCATCCACATCACCCGGGTTGGGATTCAGTACCAGTGGCCTGTGCGGAATAGCATCGGTTCCTGTAACGATAAGGTCAAGGTTATTCACCAGTGCCACGGGCGCGCCGGGAAGGGCGGGAGGGTCAACCCAGTACAGCATTACTTTCAGTTTTGCTGTGCCGGCAGGAACGCCTGTGATGGTATGCGTGGAGTTGTTACCGTGAGTTACACTTCCTGTGAAGTAGTTGTTCTGCTCCATCATCTCTATGGAAGCCCTGGCATTCAGTTTACCAAAGCCCCATAAATAATCCGGGCCTGCGTTGCCCATATCATCTGCTCCGTTACAGGCCAGTGCTTTGATCAGTGCAGCGGATGGATTGGCACCTCCGTGCAACTGGCGATAGCGCTCGTAGAGAAGCGCCAGGCTGCCTGTAACGGATGGTGAGCTCATGCTGGTGCCGGAAATGGGACCGTAAAGATTGAGTGTGTAGGTAGACATTACATCCACCCCACCCGCCATGATCTCGGGTTTCAGACGGCCATCTTTCACAGGGCCGCGGCTTGAGCCCCCGCCGATCCTGTCATTGCTGTTATTGTATTGTCCTACCACCAGGGCATTCTTGCTGCTCTGGAATCCGGATCTTACCGTGCCATAGGAAGAAAGGTAAGGGGAGCAGGTGAGCCCGCCATCATTACCCGAGGCAAAAATGTGAAGCAGGGAAGGGTTGGCCACCATCTGTGCATCCACATAATTGGAAAGTGCATCATAATTGCCGGTGCCTGCACAGCCTGGCGTACTTGAATGATAAGAGTTATTGGTGAGCACCAGGCCATACTGGCTCACATACTGGGGCGAATTCACCAGTATATCGCTGTAATATTCTGCTATCAGTGTGGCCAGCGGAGCCATACCCCTGTATTTGGGGTTGAGTATCCCGCCGCCTCCCATCGTACCCAGGGTATGCGCAGCATGGGCAGCTGCATTGATGGGATTGTTATTGATCAGTCTTCCCGTGAAATCCGCATGGGTAGGATCACCCTGGTCCCCGTTACCCATGGTAACGCCCTTACCCTGCAGGTTGCGGCCTGTGGGATTTGACAGCGAACTCAGGTTATTGCCGGTTCTGCTGAGATAATTCAGGGGCTGATCTTTCAGCGCCTGAGGATATACGTAAGTAACGAAAGGGATCTTTGCAATTTTATGAATGGCAGCAGTATCCGCTCTCAGAAAGAGAATATTATCCGGCTGAATAGAATAATCCATTAGAGAAGCGCCGGCTTTAAGCAATTCGGCAGTGGCTTCCACCCGGCTGATATCACCGGTATAATGAACGGCCACACCCTCATCCGGGCCGGCAGTTCTATATTCCAGTTCCGGGGCCACCTTCAGGGTTTCGTCAGGAACAAATACCCCGCTCACGCCCAGCGGCTTCAGCTGGGTCAGTTCAAGGGTAACCGGTATTTCGGCATACCAGGCATTGGCCGTCAGATAATTGAAAAGTTTAACGCCCTTCCTCGACAACTCCTGCTTCTGTTGCAGGTCAGGTAACTGGTTGAAGCGCAGCAATACAAAATTCCTGTTCCGGAACTGCATGCGTTGCCGGAGCTCAGGACTGAGCTTTGTTTGCTGGATATTCTGACCGTCTGTGAGCAGGTTGCGTTTGCGCGGGAGATCCCTGCTTTCCTGGGAGAAAGTGTGCAGGTGGAGAAACAATATGGCAGCCAGTAATATGGAAAGTTGCTTCATTGCCGGATATTTAGGGATATTGGTACACTAACAGGCGTTAAGATAAACATTTCCGGCTAAAGCTTCAACAGAAGCAGCATCATTCCTGTATAAAAACTAACAAACGTTCCGGTTTTGGAGCCGGTCAATCAACCGGATATACATGGGGAATTTGTATCACACAAGCCCGGCAAGAAAAAAAAGAATAGTCTACTAAAATGGTGGAAATATTTTTTTTCCGGTTGCCCCATTCCCATTATCTTTGTTTCATAAGCAGTATTCGTATGCTATTCCACTCTACAAAATATAATAATAGCTGTTGTTGTTGTAACGCCTGTTGCAATTGTTGATACTGCAATTTTCCCCCCTCTGTACTTGAATTGAACAGTCCTTTAGGTTTCACTTGAACTCGATGCAAATATGAATATCACAATACCAGATTATCTTCAGGAATTAGTCTACTACTCAAGTAGATTAAATACGCAGGAATTTCTGCGGCTCCTGGTCCAGCGGTTTCCCGGTCAGGTTACATTCTCTACCAGTTTCAGTGTGGAAGACCAGGTGATAGCGCATGAGATCCTGCACAACCGGTTGCCGGTAGAACTGTTCACACTGGACACTGGCAGGCTCTTTCCGGAAACTTATTCAGTTTGGACGAGCACCAATAACAGGTACAATACACAGATAAAAGCTTACTACCCTGACTACCGCAACCTGGAAGGTTTCATTACAGAGAAAGGCCCCAACGCATTTTACGAATCAGTGGAGAACAGGAAACAGTGCTGTTATATCCGCAAAGTGGAGCCGCTGAAGCGCGCGCTGCAAGGCAATGCCATCTGGGTAACCGGATTGCGTGCCGAGCATTCACCTGAACGTACAGGGCATCAGGTGGTGGAATGGGATGCAGGGAACAATATCGTTAAATACAATCCACTGTTGAACTGGAGCTCTGAGGAAGTGAGAAAATATATAGATACCAATAACGTCCCCTACAATGTACTGCACGACAGAGGCTTCGTCAGCATCGGTTGTGCTCCCTGTACAAGAGCCATCCGCCCCGGCGAAGATTTTCGTGCAGGCAGGTGGTGGTGGGAAGATGCCAGCAAAAAAGAATGCGGATTGCACGTGAGCAACGCATAACAATACCCAACCGGCTTTGACCGGTAATATTTTAATAACAACAATTGTGAGTATGCCCAGGTTAGATTATTTAGATCAGTTGGAATCGGAAGCCATTCATATTTTTCGTGAAGTGGCCGGCCAGTTCGAGAAACCGGCCCTATTGTTTTCAGGAGGTAAAGACTCCATCACACTGGTGCACCTGGCCTTAAAAGCATTCCGTCCCGGTAAATTTCCCTTCCCCCTGGTTCATATAGATACAGGTCATAATTTCCCGGAGGCCCTTGCTTTCCGTGATGCGCTGGCTGCAGAGATAGGAGAGAAGCTGATAGTAAGGAATGTGGGAGACACCATCAAAGCGCGTCATCTTACAGAACCCAAAGGAAAGTTCGCCAGCCGTAATGCCCTGCAGACCTACACCCTGCTGGATACCATTGAAGAATTCAAATTCGATGCCTGCATCGGGGGAGCGCGCAGGGATGAAGAAAAGGCACGTGCCAAAGAAAGGATCTTTTCCGTTCGTGATGAATTCGGACAATGGGATCCGAAGCGCCAGCGGCCAGAGCTTTGGAATATTTTCAACGGCAGGATCCACAAAGGTGAGAATGTGAGAGTGTTCCCCATCAGTAACTGGACTGAACTGGATATCTGGAACTATATCCGGCGCGAGAAAATAGCATTGCCTTCGATCTACTTTTCCCATAACCGTGAAGTGATTGAGCACGAAGGACAGCTGGTAGCGGTTTCTGATTTCATTCAGCTGGAGGAAACAGATAAAGTGCTCACCAAACAGGTGCGCTATCGTACGGTGGGTGACATGACCTGTACGGCCGCCGTGGAATCTTCCGCCAATAGCCTGGATGATATCATCCGTGAGATTACTGCCACAAAAACAAGTGAACGCGGTGAAACCCGCATAGACGATAAGGTATCCGAAGCAGCAATGGAAGACAGGAAAAAGAACGGATACTTCTAACTATCAACAATAAACGAATAAAGGATATACATGGATCTTTTACGATTTATAACAGCAGGCAGCGTAGACGATGGCAAGAGCACCCTCATCGGAAGATTGTTGTACGACAGCAAGAGCATCATGATCGATCAGCTGGAAGCCATCGAAAAGCAGAGTAAGAACAGGGAAGAAGGAGAGATAGACCTGGCGCTGCTTACAGACGGGCTGCGTGCAGAGCGTGAACAGGGCATCACTATTGATGTGGCTTACAAATATTTCTCTACTCCCAACAGAAAGTTCATCATCGCCGATGCTCCCGGTCATATCCAGTATACCCGGAATATGGTCACCGGCGCTTCCAATGCAGACCTGGCCATCATTCTCATCGATGCCAGAAATGGCGTGGTAGAGCAAACAAGAAGGCACTCCATCATCGCCTCCCTGTTAGGCATCCCGCATATTGTGGTTGCCGTGAACAAGATGGATATGGTGGATTACAGCCAGGATGTTTACAATAATATCCTCATCGATTACGCACATGTGGCGCAAACACTGGGATTGAAGAATATCACTTATATCCCTATCAGCGCACTGAACGGTGATAATATAGTGGAGAAGTCTGATAAAACTCCCTGGTATGAAGGTAGTTCCCTGCTGCAACATTTGGAAGCAGTGCAGATTTCAGAGGACATCAATCTCTCCCATGCCCGCTTCCCTGTGCAGTATGTGATCCGTCCGCAGACAGAGGAGCTGCATGATTACCGCGGTTATGCCGGTAAGATCATCAGCGGTATCTATAAAAAAGGAGATAAGGTAACTATATATCCTTCCGGAGTAAGCAGCACCATCAAAGCCATTGAGCTGGGCGGGAAAGAAGTGGATGAAGCATTTGCACCTCAGAGCGTGGTGCTGCACCTGGCAGATGATGTGGATGTAAGCCGTGGCGATCTGATTGCCCTGAGCAGCGATGTGTTGAAAACAGAACAGGAACTGGAGGTATTGCTCTGCTGGATGGACAGCAAGCCACTGGTGCCCGGAAATAAATACTTATTACAGATAAACAGCAGGCTGGTACGGGCCGCTGTGCGTGAGATCGGATACAGGCTGGATGTGAACACCCTTCAGCAGGAGGCAAACCCCCAACAGGCGGTGCTGAACGATGTGATCAGAGTAACCATCAAAACCGCATCACCGGTATCGTATGATGCTTACCGTGAGCTGCGTGTGAATGGTGGCGCCATCCTGATAGACGAGACCAGCCATGTGACCGTAGGAGCCTGCATGATTCAGTGACACCATAAAATACCAAAACATGAGCGCAAACAAATTTGTACAACATCTCTACCAGCTGAAACTGAAGAACACACAGCTGTTCCCTGACAAGGCGATCACTGAGCAATTCATCGATCAGCTCTTTGCGCTTCTTTTTGTGCCACGCGCAGGAAGGCAACAGAGCATCACCGAGTTCGAGAACGAGTATTCCTCCCTTAAAAGCCACCTGAGCACCCTGGTGTATGATGTGGTCCATAACGGAGACCAGACACAGGCCATCACGGAAAAATTCTTTGATGAGCTGCCTCAGCTGCATGAATTGTTACTGAAAGATGCTGCCGCCATTTCTGCTTATGACCCCGCGGCGGAAAGCATGGAGGAAGTGATCATTGCCTATCCCGGATTCTTTGCCATAGCTGTGTACCGATTTGCACACCAGCTCTGGGAACAACAGGTGAAGACCCTGCCACGTCTTTTTACTGAATATGCACATGGAAAAACAGGCATCGATATCCATCCAGGCGCTGTGATCGGAGAGTCTTTCTTCATCGATCACGGAACAGGCATCGTTATCGGAGAAACCACTGTTATTGGTAACAACGTGCGCATCTACCAGGGCGTAACACTGGGGGCGCTCAGTGGCACCAAAGAACGCAATACCGGTAAACGTCATCCGAGCATCGAGGACAATGTGATCATCTATTCCGGCGCTACCATCCTGGGCGGCGAAACGGTGATCGGAAAGAACAGCACTATCGGTGGTAATGTATGGATCACGTATCCTGTACCATCCGGTTCCCTTGTCTACCACAAGAGCGAAGTAGTAGCCAAAAAAGATTTCTCTTTTTCCGATGCTGTAAACGGTATCCTGGGTAAACTGGATACTGCTGCAGTGTAAAGAATTGCAATCAACAGGCACTGCTTTTTTTGTGTCTGAATAATCTACTAAAAAAGTAGACAATATGCCAAAACACCCAATAACAACAGGAAAAGTGATCATCGCCGGCGCGGGTCCGGGTGATCCTGAATTACTCACCGTTAAGGCAGCGCGCTATCTGCAGCAGGCAGATGTGGTGCTGGTTGACAGGCTGGTCAGCGAGCAGGTACTGGTTCAATATGTGAAACCCGGTGCGGAGATCATTTCCGTGGGCAAGCAATGCCGCCGTGGCCTCAGCACACCCCAGGAAACCATCAATGAACTGATGGTGGAATATGCCTTACGGGGCAAACTGGTGCTGCGCCTGAAAGGAGGGGATGTAAGTATCTTCTCCAATGTACTGGATGAACTGCAGGCGCTCAAAGCGGCAGATATCCGGTATGAGATCATTCCCGGAGTTACGGCGGCCCTCGGCGCGGCTGCATATGCCGGCATCCCGCTCACGGCCCGTGATCACAGCACCGCCGTTCGTTTCCTCACCTTTTACAGGAATGAAGTGATAGACGAGCTGTACTGGAAAGAGCTGGCAGCTACCAATGATACCCTGGTCTTTTACATGAGCAGCGAAACCCTCGATGGAGTGGTGGGCAACCTGGTAAAGAACGGGATCGGCGCAGATAAACTGCTGGCCGTGGTGGAGCAAGCCACTACGCCATTGCAACAGGTACAGGTAACCAATCTGTACGAATATGCGCAGAACTGGACTGGAAAAACATTTGTAAGCCCGGCCCTGGTGATCATCGGAAGAGTGGTGGGATTGCACGAGCAGTTCGCCTGGATAGCCAACAGCCAATCCAGTGAATCATATTTTAAACCGGTAGCCAAACTGTTCACGGCATCAACAGTGATCGCTACAGAAAAAGTGACCCAACATGTTAGTAGAGCCTAAACTGAAAACACTGCTGGAGCTGGTGAAAACATCCACCCGTGAGGAGCTGATGTGGATGAACGGCTACCTGGCCGGTCTGCTGGAGCGTGCTACCAGTGCGGCTTCTGCTGAAACCGTTTTACAACAGGCGGCTACCATCCTGCAGCAACCTGTTGCGGCTCCTGCACCTGCTGCGACTGTAAAACCAACCGTACAGAAGATCACGCTGGCCTATGGTACAGAAACCGGCAACAGCAAAAAGCTGGCTGCTGATTTTGCAGGGCTGGCAAAAAAGGCAGGCATCAACGCTAAGCTCGTGAGCCTGGATCAGTATCGCCTGAATGATCTGGGCAAGGAAGAATATTTCTTTGCCATCATCAGTACGCAGGGCGACGGAGAGCCACCCGCCACGGCTAAAAAATTCTTCGATCATATTCACCAGAACGGCGCAAAACTTCAGATGAAATTCAGTGTGCTCGCCCTGGGTGACACTTCTTATCCGCTCTATTGCAAAGCAGGAGAAGATGTGGATGCCCAATTGCAGAAACTGGGTGGCCAACGCATTGTACCGCTTCAGAAATGCGACACGGATTATGAATCCGACGCCTCTGGCTGGTTCAGTTCCGTGCTTCAAAGCCTCAGCAACGGCGGCTCTCAGCCTGCCCTGCAACCCGTTGCGGCCACAGCTCCTGTAAAAAAGAGTAGTCACAAAAAAATATATACCGGCAGCGTACTCACCAATGTGAACCTGAATGATCGCGGTTCTTCCAAGGAAACCTACCATAGAGAGATAGGAGTGGAAGAAGAAGTGGACTATCTGCCCGGCGACAGTATCGGTATCGTTCCTCATAATCCGGCGGCAACGGTTAATGCCATTGTAGCACTCACCGGTATCGATCCGAAACTCATTATCAATTTCCGCAACGAACAGGTTTCAGTAGAACAGCTGCTGCATAACCGTCTTAACATTGTATACCTGCCTGAGCGGGTAGTTAACCAGTATGCTAAACTGGTGAAACAGGATATCCCTGCCACCCGCATTGGGTTGCTGGACCTGCTGAAGATCTATCCCGTACGGGATGCTGCACAGTTTGAGGAAGTGATAGCCCTGCTGGAGCCTATCACGCCCAGACTTTATTCCATTTCATCTTCTCCGGCTGCTCATGACCGTGAGGTACACCTTACTGTGGCGAGAGATACGTTTTATGTGAACGACGAATGCAAGCGCGGACTCTGTTCAGATTATCTCAGCCAGCAGTCAGAGAGCGGTGAATTCGATTTTTATGTGCACCGCAATAACCAGTTCAGATTGCCCGATGCCGAAACAGATGTGATCATGATCGGACCCGGAACAGGTATCGCTCCTTTCCGCTCCTTTCTCTGGGAACGTGATGCACTGGGAGCTACAGGCCGCAACTGGCTCTTCTTCGGGGAACAGCATTTTGTCAGTGATTTCCTGTACCAGACAGAGATCCAGAACTGGTTGCAGACCGGCACACTGAGCAGGCTCAGTGTTGCATTCTCCCGCGATCAGCAGTACAAGATCTATGTGCAGCACCGCATCCTGGAAGAAGGTCGCGAGCTCTGGAAATGGATAGAGAAAGGCGCATGGATCTATCTCTGCGGAACCCGTGATCCCATGAGTACGGATGTAGAGTATGCCATCCTGCAGGTGATTGAAAGATTCGGAGGAAAGGGCAGCAGGGATGCCATCAATTATTTGGAAGAACTGAAAGCCGCCGGCAGATTTTTGAAAGACGTTTACTAATACATTATGAGCACCAACCAAAATAACCTCTCTCCGGTAGAACGGATCAAACAGAATAGTGACGCCTTGCGCGGTACGCTCAAAAAGAGCCTGCAGGACAATGCCACAGGCGCACTTCGGGAAGATGATCAGAGCCTGATGAAATTTCACGGCATGTACCAGCAGGATGACCGAGACCGCCGTGAGGAGCGCTCTGCCAAAAAGCTGGAATGGCTCTATTCCTACATGATCAGGCTTCGCCTGCCCGGTGGTTTCCTCAACGCAGAACAATGGAAGGCATTGCATCATATTGCCGGTGATCATTCCACAGGCGTGATCAAGATCACTACCCGCCAGACCGTGCAACTGCATGGCATTCTCAAATCGCATGTGAAACCAACCATCAAGGCATTCAATACCATGCAGCTGGATTCCATTGCCGCCTGTGGCGATGTGAACCGGAATGTTGTCTGCAATGCGCATCCCCGGCAATCTATCCTGCATGAAGAGATATTCCGGTATGCAGACAGGATCAGTCAGCTGGCATTGCCCAAAACACGCGCCTATTATGAAGTGTGGCTGGATGAACAGCCGATCCTGAACAAAGAGGAAGAGGCTGATCCATTGTACCAGGACAGATACCTGCCACGTAAGTTCAAGATCGGTATCGCCATTCCTCCCTACAATGATGTGGATGTGTTCTCCAATGATGTGGGTCTCATCGCAATCGTGGAGAACGACAAATTACTTGGCTTCAATATCGCAGCAGGTGGCGGCCTCAGCACCACGCACGGCAATCCCAATACTTATGCCAGAATGGCCACGGTGCTGGGTTTCACTGATACTGAAGAGAAAACGCTCAAAGCTGTTTACGAGATCATCACCATACAAAGGGATTTTGGAAACCGAAGCGACCGTAAGCAGGCACGCCTCAAATACACCATCGATAAAATGGGTGTTCCGGAATTCAAGGCGGAACTGGAAAAACGTTGCGGCTTTGAACTGGAAGCTGCCCGGTCTTTCGTGTTCACGCAAAGACGCGATGATTACGGCTGGTACCAGGATCATAAGGGTAACTGGAATTACACAGTATTTACGGAGAACGGCCGCGTGCTCGACGACGACAAAGTGGCGCTTAAAACAGCCTTGCTGGAAGTAGCTAAAGCAGGTGCGGCCAATTTCCGTTTTACCTGCAACCAGAATGTGATCCTGTCTGATATTCAGCCGGAGCGCAGGCAGCAGGTGGAGGAGCTGCTGCAACAGTTCGGCATCATAACTCACACGGATGAAGCTGGCGCAGTGCGCAAGAGCGCCATTGCCTGTGTGGCTTTCAATACCTGTCCACTTGCACTGGCCGAAGCACAACGTTATCTGCCGGTGCTCATCAGCAAGCTGGAACCTGTACTGGCAAAGCATGGATTGAGTGAGGATGAAATATCTCTCCGCATGACGGGTTGCCCCAACGGTTGCGGAAGGCCTTACGCGGCAGAGATCGGCCTGATAGGCACTGCGTACGGCTTGTACAACCTGCATCTGGGCGGCGACAGATTTGGTTACCGTCTCAATAAAAAATATAAAGAGAACCTGGATGAGCCAGCGATCCTGCAGGAGCTGGATACACTGTTCGGGCAGTACAGCCAGCAAAGAAATACAGGAGAGACCTTCGGCGATTTTGCTATCAGGAACAACTGGGTTTAATTCAAAAAAATGAGCGAGTCAACATCGATAAAAGATCAATTGCCTGCTACCACCACGGCAGCTGAAAGCAATCATCTCTTTCCCATCTTCCTGAAGCTGGATACATTGCGCGTATTGCTGGTAGGAGCGGGAAATGTAGGCCTGGAGAAGCTTTCGGCCATGCTCAACAATGCGCCCGCTGCACAGGTGACGGTAGTGGCACCCACCATCGGGGAGGGCGTTCGTAAACTGGCAGCCAATTATCCGCTGGTGGACCTGCAGGAAAGGAATTTCGATCTGAGTGATCTTGAAGAGAAGGACCTGGTGATAGTGGCGATCAACAATAAAGAGATCAGCAGGAATATCTACCAGGCATCGCGCTCGTACAATATCCTGATCAATGTAGCGGATACTCCAGATCTCTGTGATTTCTACCTGGGATCGGTTGTTCAGAAAGGCAATCTGAAGATCGCTATCTCCACAAATGGGAAATCACCCACTGCTGCCAAACGTATCAAAGAAGTGCTCAACCAGGCTTTACCTGCAGAGCTCAATGATGTGTTGAATAACCTGAATGCAGTACGCAACAGGCTCAATGGAAATTTTGCAGAGAAGGTGAAGAAGCTCAATGAGCTCACCAAAATACTGGTGGAAGAAGGAACTGAGAAAGATCGAAGATGGAGAAAGATCGCAACCCGTTCGTTGCAGATCTTCGGTCTGATGCTGATCGGGCATTTCATTTTTTCCTATGTGCCCTGGCAGGATATCCTCAATGGCACAGTGGACTGGTACAATACGCTGGAACCGAATTTCCCTATCATGCTGCTGGCAGGATTTTTAGCACAGATGGTGGATGGCGCACTGGGCATGGGTTATGGTGTTACCAGCGCTACCATCCTGCTGAGTGCCGGAGTGAACCCTGCTGCTATTTCAGGCAGTATCCATACGGCTGAAATGTTTGCCAGTGGGGCTTCGGGTTACAGTCATTACAAATTCGGCAACGTCAATAAAAAACTTTTCAAGGCATTGCTGATACCAGGCGTTGTGGGTGCAGTACTGGGCGCTATCCTGCTCACGCAGCTGGGAGAAAAACATGTGGAATATATCCGGCCGATCATGGCGGCCTATACTTTGTTCTTAGGCGCGCGCATTCTTACCAATGCATTCCGCAAACCAAAGCCGCAAAAGAAATTCAAGCGATACGGAGTACTGGCAGGCGCCGGTGGTTTCCTGGATTCCTTTGGTGGAGGCGGATGGGGACCGATTGTGACCACTACGCTGATCACAAAAGGCAGAACACCCCGGTTTGTGATCGGTTCCGTGAGCCTGACAGAATTCTTTGTGACCCTGGCCAGTGCTTTCACATTCTTTACATTATTGGGCATCAGTCACTGGCAGACCATCCTGGGACTGGTAGTGGGTGGATTGATTGCAGCGCCGCTGGCGGCAAGGCTGGCTGGCAAGCTGCCGCGCAAAACAGCCTTCATCCTGCTGGGATTGCTGGTGATTATCTGGAGCATGCGGATATTATGGAAAATACTCTGAGTGTGGCCAGTCGCTCGCGTCCCCGCGAGTGACGTTTATTCCGTTGCCTCCGGCGACACGGTGTTCCCCAGAGGCGAACCAAATAGAAGTCACTCGCGGGGACGCGAGCGACTGGCCACATGTTAAGTAAAGGCCCCTTCCTGCAACAGCAGGATCTTTTTTAATCAAAATAGTCTACTGAAATAGTAGACTAAAATTCATACACCAAACAACCATTTAGCCGAACACAACCAACATTTATGAGACAGGAAATTGTACACCCTTTCGCTTTATCCCAACGCAACAAAAAAGCCGGCAGTAGCTGGTGGCTGTATTCTTTGTTATTACTCGGTTTCAGCTTTCTCCATTTTTCAAACCTGCAGGCGCAGGACAATACCATCATCGAGATCTCCGGTCAGGTGATCGATCATGAAAAGAAACCGGTATCAGATGTGAGTATCCAGATAAAAGGCTCTATTGCTGGTACTATCACCAATAGTACCGGTGCATTTGTATTGCGCACCAAACAGAAACTTCCTTTCACGCTGGTTATCTCTTCTGTTGGATTTCAGCAGCAGGAGCTTGAAGTGAAGAGCCTGGGCAGCAAGCTGCAGATCGAGCTGGTCACGCAAACTGTGCTTGGCAATGAAGTGGTGGTAACCGCGAGCCGCGTTGCTGAAAGCATCCTGAAATCCCCGGTGGCCATTGAAAAGCTGGATATCCGCGCTATCCGGGAAACACCGGCTCCCAGTTTTTATGATGCACTCGAGAACGTAAAGGGCGTGCAGATGACCACTTCGAGCCTTACTTTCAAAGTACCGAATACACGTGGTTTCAATATCCCCAATAATTTCCGTTTCATGCAGCTGGTGGATGGGGTAGACATGCAGGCTGCCACACTGGGCGTGCCGCTGGGTAATGCCATCGGTCCTACAGAGCTGGACATTGCCAGTGTGGAAATTACGCCTGGTGCGGCTTCTGCGCTGTATGGCATGAACGCCATCAACGGAATGGCCAACCTCATCACTAAAAGCCCTTTTACTTATCAGGGCCTCAGTCTTTACCAGAAAACAGGGGTGAACCATGTGGATGGTAAAGACAGGGATGTGAGCCTGCTCACGGAGTCTGCTTTCCGCTATGCGCATGCCTGGAACAACAAGTGGGCCTTCAAGATAAATGGCAGTTACCTGCGTGGCACAGACTGGGTGAGCAATACTGCCACTGATCAGAATCCTAATAATCTCAATACGGCCAACCCGAATTTCAAGGAACTGAATGGAACGGCCAATAACCCTGCCTATGATGCCTGGAACCGTTACGGAGATGAGAACAACAATGCCGTTACCATTCAGGGGGTGAATTACAATGGCAGCAACCGCACTTTTATTCTTCGCAGAACAGGCTACTGGGAGAAAGACCTGGTAAAGCCAACAGTAGACAATTTGAAATTTGATGCTGCCTTACACTATCGTATAACCGAAAATGCAGAACTGAGCTATAGTTACCGCATCGGTAAAATGGATGGTGTGTTTCAGCGCGGCAATAAGATCCAGCTTGACAATGTGATAGTACAGAACCACAAACTGGAATTGAAAGGGCATAATTATTTTGTGCGCACTTATATGAGCCTGGAGAATACCGGCGATTCCTACAATATCAAGCCGCTGGCTGATAACCTGCAGCTGACACAGGCTTCCAATTCAGTGTGGGGCGATAAGTTCAAAACCGCTTTACAGACTGCCCTGACAAGCAATGATCTTCCGGCTGCCATGCGTATTGCACGCCAGGCGGCGGATGCAGGCCGGGCAGAGCCTGGCACACAGGCTTTCGATAACCTGCTCAACACCATCATCGGGATCAATAACTGGGACCATGTGAATGGCGGTGTGGCAGGTGCGCCGGCAACAGGCGGTGCCTGGCTTAAACAGCAGAGCCGGGTATATCATGCGGATGCACAGTGGGACCTCAGTGAAAAGATAAAATTCGTGAGCCTGCTGGTTGGTGCGGATGCGCGCATTTATGAAGTGATACCGGATGGAAATAATTTCGTTGATTTCTCCCGGCCTGTTGCCGAGCGTAATCAACCGGTGAAGCCGGGCTCAGATGATTTTGGCAAGAACGTATATTATAAAAAATACGGCGCCTTTGCGCAGTTGACCAAAACGTTCTTCAATGAAAAGCTGAAGGCATTCATATCACTTCGTTTCGATCACAATACTGAATTCGATCCCAAGCTCAACCCGCGCGTGGCGCTGGTATACACTTTGTCTGAGAAACATAATTTCCGCGTTTCCTTCCAGAATGGATTCCGCTTCCCGGCTCTCTTTGAGGCCCTGTCTTTTGTAAACAACGGGAATGTACGAAGGGTAGGCGGGCTCTCGTATATCAATGATGGCCTGGGTTACCTGGAAAACTCCTACACGCTTGCATCGGTGAATGCATTCAATGCGGCATACAACAAAGACCGCGATGCCAGTCTGCCTCCCAAAACGGTAGACCCGGCTGCTGCCCTCAAGAACCGTGGCTTGCTGGAAGTTACTGCACTCAGTACTACAAGGCCTGAAAGGATCAACTCTTTTGAGGCTGGTTACAAGAGTGTGCTGCTCGGCAATAAACTGGTGATCGATATCGATGCATACCTGAATGAATATGACGGTTTCCTGGGGCAGGTGGAAGTGTCTGTGCCAACCAGCGGCAAGATCAATACGGATGCCGGTGTGATCGATATGGTGGCGGATAACAGATCGAAGCAAACCCGCTATCGCGTGTACACCAATGCAAAGAACAAATACCGTAATTATGGTTCCTCACTCGGGGTAACCTGGATCGCCTATAAAAAATATACTATCGGTGGAAATGTTAATTTCAATGATATCGTATCCAACAAATCCCAGGATGTGTTCATTACCGGCTTCAATACGCCGAAATGGGTGACCAATCTGAGTTTTGGAAACCGGGAGGTAGTGAAGAATATCGGTTTCAATGTGGTATGGAAATGGCAGGATGCTTTCTACTGGGAAAGCCCGCTGGCCAATGGCCGCGTGAGCGCCTACAGCACTATCGATGCGCAGGTGAGCTTTAAAGTACCGAAGCTGAAAACCACCATCAAGGCAGGCGGCGCCAATATTTTCAACCATCGTTATATCCAGTATGCCGCAGGGCCTACTATCGGGGCGTTATATTATACTGCAATTACTATCGATGGTTTGCTGAAGTAGGGTTATTTTCGCATGCAATAAATTGAACCGCATGCGAATAGTTATCACGACCCTGCTTGCCATGGTAATGGCA
>NZ_JBQCGW010000150.1:0-7576 GCF_051955275.1 Pseudobacter sp.
AAGACTCCGCCAACCGCAAGTCCAACCAGCAGAACCTCGGCACCATCAAGAGCTCCAACCTCTGCACAGAGATCATCGAATACACTTCACCCGATGAAGTAGCGGTTTGTAACCTCGCTTCGCTCGCATTGCCCCGCTTTGTGATCGATGGGAAGTTCGACCACGATAAACTCTACGAGATCACCTACGAGGCAGCAAAGAACCTGAACAAGATCATCGATTATAATTATTATCCTGTCAAGGAAGCCGAAAACTCCAACTTCCGTCACAGACCTATCGGTCTGGGTGTACAGGGGCTTGCCGATGTGTTCATCCTTCTCCGCATGCCATTCGAAAGCGCAGAAGCAAAACAACTCAACAAGGATATCTTCGAAACCATCTACTTCGCTGCCATGACGGCCTCCAAAGACCTCGCAAAAGTAGACGGCTATTACGAAACATTCCCCGGCTCTCCCACATCACGCGGCGAGTTTCAGTTCGATCTCTGGGGCGTTGAACCTTCCCTCCGCTGGGACTGGTACACCCTCAAAGCGGAAGTGATCAAGCACGGCGTCCGCAACTCATTACTGGTTGCCCCCATGCCAACCGCTTCCACCAGCCAGATCCTCGGCAACAACGAGTGCTTCGAACCATACACTTCCAACATTTACGTTCGTCGCGTACTCAGCGGAGAATTCGTAGTGGTGAACAAGCACCTGCTGAAAGACCTCATCGATCTCGGACTGTGGAATGACGACATGAAGAACAGGATCATCACTCATAACGGATCTATCCAGAAGATCGATGGCATCCCCGATAATATCAAGGAGATCTATAAAACAGTTTGGGAGATCAAACAACGTACCCTGATCGATATGGCTGCAGACCGTGGCGCTTATATCTGCCAGAGCCAGAGCCTCAACCTGTTTGTGGACACACCAACAGCGGGCAAACTCACTTCCATGCACTTCTACGCATGGAAACAGGGATTGAAAACAGGCATGTATTACCTGCGTACAAAAGCAGCTACACAAGCCGTTCAGTTCACCGTTGAAAAACAAGGTGGAAAGATGGTGGAGCCGCTCACCGATAAACATTCACTGAAGGTAATCGAAGGAAACAATGAAGTAGAAGCACAAGGCCCAACCTGTACCATGGAAGAAGGCTGTGTTACCTGCAGCGCATAACCATTGCATTTATCATCGTCATATACCCGTCATTGGCTTTGCTGATGGCGGGTTTCCTTTTATATGCACTTCCGCGATGTCTCCTTTTTTACATTCCCCACCAATGCCCATCAAAGAACGAACAGGTGTGGGTATGTTTTACAGCCGGCGTTCATACCAGCTTTGCAAAAACAGCAAATAAAACAAGCCTAAAAAAATTATCCGTTTTGCTGCACAGGGCTTACTGTAACGATATCGCCTTCTTCAATAGTGAGGTTCATCATACGTGAAGTGAACATGCGGGTATCAGTGTAGACTTCCACATCATAGTAACTGCCGCAGAATATGATATTCTGAACGGTGCCTTTTACATCACTGATATGCTTTCTGGAGAGTACCAGGTCTTCAGGACGAACGATGCGCTGCACGCCATTCTTATCTTCCCATACATTGTATTTGCCGAGCAGGCCAGCAGCATAGTTGTCAACGGGATGACGATAGACTTCTTTGGGCATGCCGTGCTGAATGATCCGGCCATCACGCATGAGCAGGATCTGGTCTGCCCAGCTCAATGCATCAACCGGATCGTGAGATACCATGATGATGGAAATTTTCAGTTGTTCGGCAATGTCTTCGATGATGGCTTTCAGCAGTTGCTTGTGGATCATGTCCGTGTTGGAGTAGGGCTCGTCCATCAGGAGGAGGCCCGGAGATCCGATGAGCAGGCGGGCAATGGCAATGCGTTGCTGCTCGCCGCCGGAAAGCTGATCCGTTCTGCGCTTCAGGAGATGGGTGATGCGGCAGATCTCAAACAGCTGTTCGGCTGATCTGGCGGTGAGTTTATTGGCGTATTCCAGCACCTGCTCCACGCGCAGGTAATGAGGCAGTTCAAAGAGTTGCGACAGATACGCGATCTTCGGATGGCCGGGAATGAGCTGGTCGTTGGGACCGGGTACCCGCTTGCCGTCATAGATCACTTCCCCGGCATCCTGTTGGGCCAGCCCCGCGATTATTTTCAGCAGGGTGGATTTTCCGGAACCCGTTTCTCCCGCAATGGCTATCTGCTGATACCATTGCTGGCTGAAACTAACATCCTTTAATTCGAAGCCTCTTTCGTTTTTCTTATGAATGCCGGAAACCTGGAGTAGAACCATGCGGCAAAAATATACTTTTTAGAATAAGAGGTGACGGAGTTTTTCAGACTGAAGGATCCTGATCTTGCCCTCCCGGATCTCGATGAGTTTCTCCGATTTGAAGTCGCTCAGCGTGCGGATCAGGCTCTCCGTGGCCGTGCCTACATACTGGGCAATATCCTCGCGGGGAATATCGATGGCAGGCTGGTCGCCATTGAGACCGAACTTGGTCTGGATATCCACCAGGGCCCTGGCCACACGCTTACGCAGTGAATCGTAGGCCAGGCGGAGCAGCCGCTCCTCTTTCTCTTTTACATCGCGGGAAATGAGCTTGATAAAGCGGGTGGCGATATTCATATCATTGAACACGGCCGTAAGGAAGTCTTCCCGTGGGATCAGTACCACTTCGGCTTCTTCGAGGACTTCGGCCGTATCATCGTAACTGTTGTTTTCAAGGAGGGCCACATGGCCCAGGTAATCACCGGCGCTGTACAGATTGGTGATATATTCTTTTCCATCCTCATGTATGCGGAAGGTTTTGATCTTACCGCTTTTGAGATGGTACAAATATTTGGGGCGCTTGCCCTCGTGATAAACGATACTTTTTTTAGGGATGCGCTCGCTATCATACTGATTGGGGTCCAGGCTGATGAGACCGGAGGTTTTCAGTTCCTTCAGCAATTCATTGGCACCCTGCTCGCCCTGTTCGTACTGCGCCTGGATGATGCCGATCTTTTTCAGACGGATCTCGATGGCCTTCAGCAGCTCGATATCATCGAAGGGTTTGGTAATATAATCATCGGCTCCCATTTCCATGCCTTTCCGGAAATCAGTGCGTTCTGTTTTGGCGGTCAGGAAGATGAAAGGGATATTCTCCGTTTCAGGCCTGTTCTTGAGGAGATGCAGCACACCGTATCCATCCAGCTCGGGCATCATGATATCACATACAATGAGGTCAGGCTTTTCCCGGGCTGCGATTTCCACACCACGTTTCCCGTTTTCGGCCGTAAAGGTCTGATATCCTGCCAGCGAGAGGATCTCGGCAGTGTTTTCGCGGATATCAGTATTATCGTCGATCACCAGTATCGTTTTCATGGCGTTAAAATTACTACATAACCTGTATCATAGGGCAGATATGATAAAAATCAGGGTTTTGGGTGAGTGGGATCAAATTTCAGGAAAGAAGGCCGGCCTACTTTAGCAGCGTTAAATCTCCCGGCATGGACGCTATAGTAACAGGGCCACATATCATATGTTATCACTGCGGCGAAGATTGCGCCTCAGAAAAGATAATGGCAGATAATAAGCATTTCTGCTGCGAAGGTTGCAGGATGGTATTCCGCCTCCTGAACCAGAACGGGCTCTGTGAATATTATGAACTGAACCACCAGCCAGGCGCCAATCAACGCCTGCAGGCGAGGAAAGACAAGTTCGCCTTCCTGGATGATGCAAAGATCCACCAGCAACTGATCAGTTATGAAGATGAGAAACAAACGCATGTTACCTTCTATCTTCCGCAGATCCATTGCAGCAGTTGCCTCTACCTGCTGGAGCATTTGCACAAGATCAACGATGGCATCATCAGTTCCCGCGTGAATTTCACCCGCCGGGAAGTGAGCCTGGTATTCGATCCCAGGCTTACCAGCCTCCGCGATGCCGCCGAATTACTGAACAATATAGGGTACGAACCATATATCAGCTTACAGGACCTGCAACACCAGCCGCCCCGGATAAAAAAACGACTGATCTATCAACTGGGTGTGGCTGGCTTTTGTTTCGGCAATATCATGCTGATGAGCTTTCCGGAATACCTGGGACTTGAATCGGCTGACATGAAGCTCCAGAATATGTTCCGCGTGCTCAATGTGATACTGGCCCTGCCCGTTTTCTTCTTCAGCGCCCAACCCTTTTTTGCAGCAGCCTGGCATGGGCTGAAGAACCGTTTCCTGAATATCGATGCGCCCATTGCACTGGCCATCCTGGTCACTTTCGGAAGAAGTATGTATGAAGTGATCACAGGCACAGGCGCCGGTTATTTCGACAGCATGAGCGGCATCGTATTCTTCATGCTGGTGGGCAGAGTGCTGCAGGATAAAACCTATCAGCAATTATCATTCGACCGTGATTATACTTCTTATTTTCCCATAGCCATCACCGTTATAAAAGATGGCAATCATATCCCTACAGCCCTGCCGGATATCAAACCCGGGGACACCCTGCTGATCCATTCACAGGAGCTGATCCCCGCGGATGGCATCCTCACCAAAGGCATGGCAGCCGTGGATTACAGCTTCGTAACAGGAGAATCCGTACCGGTTCAGAAGGAAATGGGAGAACTGCTCTACGCCGGTGGTAAACAAACCGGCAATGCCATCGAGCTCTTAGTGATCAAGGAAGTGGCGCAGGGCTATCTCACCAAACTCTGGCTTCGCGATGAATTCAAGAAGTCGCCCGTAGAAAAGAATGTCTCTTTTGTACACCTGCTTAGCCGCTGGTTCACCGTGATCCTTTTCAGCATCGCCACTGTGGCAGCTGTTTACTGGAGCTTCACAGACAGCAGCAAAACCTGGCAGGTGGTTACCGCCGTGCTGATAGTGGCCTGTCCCTGCGCATTATTGCTCAGCAACAGTTTCACCAACGGAAATGTGCTGAGGATCCTGGGGCGTAACCGGTTTTATCTCCGTGGTGCACAGGCCATCGAGGATATCGCCAACTCAAACAGTATCGTTTTTGATAAAACCGGCACCCTTACCAGTACCCGGGAACAGGAGGTGGCTTATGAAGGCAGGGCATTATCGCTGGAGATCCAGCAGTCCGTTACAGCCCTCGCTTCACAAAGCAATCACCCGCTGAGCAAGGCCATCGCGCAATATTTCAATGCCAGGAGCAATGCCCGTGTGGAAGGATTCCGTGAAGTGGCAGGCCGTGGCACTGAAGGGTATGTGATGGGCAATATGATCACACTCGGATCATCACAGCATGTGACAGGCAATCCCGATAAAGAGAACACAGGCACTTCCGTATTCCTGGCAATCGATGGTGAATGCGTGGGGTTCTTCAGGGTTAAGAACCGCTACCGCGACTGTGTTCCGCAACTCGTCAGTGAATTGGGCAAGCATAATAAGCTCTCTGTACTCTCAGGTGACAACAGCGCCGAACGCTCTTATTTGCAGCAGCTGATGGGCGAAGAGGCGCTGTTGCTTTTCAGGCAACGCCCGGAAGACAAACTGCAATTCATTCAGCAGTTACAGCAACGCGGCCAGACTGTAATGATGATCGGCGACGGCCTCAATGATGCCGGTGCCCTCCGCCAGAGCAATGTAGGCATTGCCATCACTGAAGACACCAACAATTTCACTCCTGCCAGCGATGCTATCCTGGAAGCTGCCCAGCTCCCCAAACTCCCGCTCTTCATCCGCCTCTGCCGGGCCAACAAGCGCATCGTTATCGCCAGCTTTGTGCTCAGCATCCTCTACAATATAGTAGGGATCGGCTTTGCCGTTCAGGGCATGCTATCTCCCCTCATTGCGGCTATACTCATGCCAGCCAGCAGTCTGAGCATTGTATTGCTCACTTTCGGTTGCAGCAATGTGTTAGCCCGCAGGTGGAAACTCTGAACGTCTCCCCCACCTGATTAAAATCATTTTGTCATCTAAGTGTAATCATTTCCCACGCATACGCGCACAGGTACTTTTGTTCTATAAACAGAAGATATGAGTGTGATCATAATTCTAATCATTGTCAGCGTAAGCATCGCCGCCTTCTTCCTGGCAGCTTTCTGCTGGAGCGTGAAAGACAAACAATACGATGATGAATTTTCGCCGCCGCTACGCATTCTGTTCGACGACAAACCTGCATCAGACAAAGAATCCGACAAACAATAATTGATAACAGCCTCACTGATCCTGAAACTAAATTGTTATGCAGCTAGAGAAATTTTATTACGACAACAAGATTGTGAAATGGTTCGGCTATGCTACCCTCTTCTGGGGCGTGATAGGCATGATCGCTGGTCTCTGGGCCGCCATCCAGATCTATGCACCATCCACTTCCCTCAATTTTGCGCCAACTACTTTTGGCCGTATCCGCCCCGTTCATACCAATGCCGTGATCTTTGCGTTCGTTGGTAACAGCATCTTCACCGGTGTTTATTATTCCCTTCAACGCCTCTGTAAATCCAGGATGTTCAGTGATAAGCTGAGCTATCTGCATTTCTGGGGATGGCAGGGTATCATTGTGGCAGCCGCCCTCACCCTCCTTCTCGGATACACTACCGGTAAAGAGTATGCGGAGCTGGAATGGCCGATAGATATCGCCATCACATTAGTGTGGGTGATCTTCGGTATCAATATGTTCGGCACCATCATCAAACGCCGCGAAAAACACCTCTATGTTGCCATCTGGTTCTACATTGCTACCTGGGTAACTGTGGCCATGCTGCACATAGTGAACTCCTTTGAGCTGCCCGTCAGTTTCATGAAAAGTTACAGCTGGTATGCAGGTGTACAGGATGCGCTGGTACAGTGGTGGTATGGTCACAATGCCGTGGCGTTCTTCCTCACCACGCCTATTCTCGGCCTGATGTATTATTTCCTGCCAAAGGCTGCCAACAGACCAGTATACTCATACCGTCTTTCCATCATACACTTCTGGGCTCTGATCTTCATCTATATCTGGGCCGGTCCTCACCACTTGCTTTACACAGCGCTGCCAGACTGGGCGCAGAGCCTCGGTGTGGTATTCTCCATCATGCTGATAGCTCCCTCATGGGGTGGTATGCTGAACGGATTGTTCACCCTCCGCGGCGCCTGGGACAAAGTGCGTGAAGAGCCCGTTCTGAAATTCTTTGTAGTGGCAGTTACCTGTTACGGTATGGCCACTTTTGAAGGACCGATGATGAGCCTGAAAAGCGTGAATGCCATCTCCCACTTCTCCGACTGGACCATCGCACACGTGCACATCGGAGGTCTTGGCTGGAACGGTTTCATGGCCTTCGGTATGATCTATTACCTGATCCCCAGAATGTTCGGTACCCAGCTCTACTCCAAAAAACTGGCGAATAACCATTTCTGGATCGGTACTATCGGAATTATCGTATATGCCATTCCGTTATACTGGGCCGGTTTTGCACAGGCACAGATGTGGAAGACCTTTACTGAAGAAGGACAACTGAAGTTCCAGTTCCTGGAAACTGTTACCCATATCATTCCGATGTACGTAACCCGCAGTATCGGTGGTGCACTCTACCTCACCGGTGCATTCCTGATGGCTTACAATATTTACAAAACGGTTAAACAG
>NZ_JBQCGW010000151.1:0-4293 GCF_051955275.1 Pseudobacter sp.
ATGAATTCGGTAAACCGGGACAGGCAAAAGCACAGTTACTTACAGCAAAACAGCCCGCGATCCCGGGCTGTTTTTTTTCGCATCTCTCAGAAAAATGTTTGATTTTTGCAATATCATCAGCAATCAGCATCATGGCCAAACCACAATCTCTTGAAAGCTTTTACCGCGAGAAACTTAACTGGTTGCCCGCTAACCTTCAGCGGGAGATCGGCCATTTCAACGTATTCAGACTGGAAGACTGCATTGGAGACAATAAGCAGAACGTCCAATACACCCGGAGGGATTTTTACAAGATCTCGCTGGTCCGTGGCAAATGGGTGTATCATTACGCAGACAAAAGCATCGAGACCTCAGGCCCTACCCTCCTGTTCTTCAATCCCAGCGTGCCTTACACCTTTGAGCAGTTAGGCCCCGATTCCACCGGTTATTTCTGCATTTTCAAAGAAGGGTTCTTCTCTCAGCATCTTCGTAACGGCATGAAGAACTTTCCCATGTTCCTCCCGGGAAATAATCCCTGCTATGCCCTCAATAAAACCCAGGACAGACAGATCTCGCAGATCTTCCTGAAAATGCTGGAAGAAATAGGCTCTGAGTACACTTTCAAATATGACCTGCTCAGGAACTACGTAATGGAAATGATGCATTACGCCATGAAGATCCAGCCCTCTGAAACCCTGTACCAACACACAGATGCAAATGCCAGGATCACTTCCGTATTTACAGAATTGCTGGAAAGGCAATTCCCCATCGAAACCACTACACAGCGTTTCACCATGAAGTCGGCAAAGGATTTTGCTGAACAACTCAATGTACATGTAAACCACCTCAACCGCGCCATACGCACCACTACCGGGAAAACAACTTCCGAACATATTGCAGGCAGGTTGGCCACAGAAGCTAAATCGCTGCTCATGCAAACCGACTGGAATATCTCCGAAGTGGGGTATTGCCTGGGCTTTGAAAGCTCCGCCCATTTCAACCATTTCTTCAGAAAACAGACCAGCCTCACTCCCTCATCATTCAGAAAATCCCCCTGCCCGGTTTCTTAAGCTGAACTGCCCTATTGTTTGATTCAGACAATTATCCGTTTGGCGCAGGCAATATTCATGCATCCCGGCCACACTATTTTTGTATCCGTTTCATGGAACAAAAACAGTCAACCTAAAAATCAAGATGATGAATAATAAAGTATGGTTTGTAACCGGCGCCTCCAAAGGCCTGGGGCTTTCCCTGGTGAAAGCATTATTGTCCAAAGGATACAAAGTGGCAGCCACTTCCCGGAATATCGCGGAATTGAAAAACGCCGTTAACAGCAACAGTGAATCTTTCCTCCCTCTCAAAATGGACCTGGTGAACAGCGCCGATGTTGAGCAGGGCATCCAGGACACGATCAAAAAATTCGGCAGTATAGACGTGATCGTCAACAATGCAGGATACGGACTGGTAGGCGCTCTGGAAGAATTGTCAGACAAAGAGGCCAGAAAGAACTTTGATGTTAATGTATTCGGAGTACTGAATGTGATCCGCTCTGCCATGCCGCAGCTCCGCAAGCAGCAGTCCGGTCATATTTTCAATGTGGCGTCTGTTGGCGGCTTTGTAGGCAACTTCCCCGGCTTCGGCATCTACTGCGCCACCAAATTTGCGATGCATGGTTTTTCCGAATCATTGCATGCAGAGGTCAAACAGTTCGCTGTGCATGTTACCATTGCATCTCCCGGATACCTCCGCACCAATTTCCTGGACTCCGGTTCACTGGTAACACCGGAAAATGAAATTGCGGCTTACAGCAAGGTAAGGGAAGTGCAGAACCAGCACCAGCAGCAGATCAATGGTGCCCAACCCGGAAGCCCCGAAAAGGCAGCCGAAGCAATCATTGAAGTGTCCAATCAGCAGGAGCCGCCACTCCACCTGTATCTCGGAGCAGATGCATATGGTTTGGTAGAATCAAAACTGAAGACAATGAAAGAAGATATGGAAACCGTGAGAAGTATTGCCACTTCTATCAGCTATTAGATTCGAGACAAGATCCGGAAGCAAGATGTGCTTCCGGATCTATTTCTTTTTTATTGCAATGGTGTTTACATTGCTATTGGCCTGAGACAGCATGATGATCTTGCCATCGTGCCAGTATCGTGCCGTGGATGTACCTCCACTGTTATATGTTGTGTACGCTACAAAAACATCTTTGCCTGTCACTGACATCTTTGATGCAAAATCATCCTCTTTGCCATCGGTGAGGTTTTTGACTACACCATTCTTCCAGTATTGCACAACGCCCTTTCCCGACGCATTCTTAGTAAAACCTGACACATAAAGATCAGTGCCGGAAATTGCCAAATCCGTTGCCCTGGCATGAGTGGTACCATCACTGAGATTTGTCACAATACCATTTGTCCAATATTTTGCTACACTTATACCGCCGGATGAATTCTCATAGCCCGATACATACACATCATTTCCTTTAACAACGATGCCTGTGGCCTTTGCACTTGTAGTTCCCGCAGTGAGGTGATTCACCACACCGTTTTTCCAGTACGCCAGTTTGCCCTGGTCATCACCGGCTACATAAACAATTCCGTTCTGCACAAAAATATCATCGGCATGAGCAGCAGTTCCCAGTTCCGAAAACACACCATTCTTCCAATACCCGACCTTGTCAAAATCTCCGCTGGTTGTTCTTTTGTACCCTGACACATATACATCTTTCCCATCCACATATATTGCTGTAGCCTCAGTTTGAAAGTCGATTCCTGATGTCAGGTCCACCACTGTTCCATTTTTCCAGTATGCAGAATACCTCTTCCCTTCTTTTTCATATACGCCTGAAGCGTATACATCATTTTCAGCCACAAACACATCCGATACATAAGAGAAGGCTGGCTCGGGTACCGCACTCAGCTGTGTCATAACCGATTCCTTCCAAAGCACTGCACGCCATTCGCCACTGGCATTTCTGATGCCACCACCCGCATACACAGTGTAATTGGCCTTGGGTTCTTCAGGAGCAGGCACAGGATCATCGTCCTTTCCGCATGAAGCCAGCATTATTGTAAACAAAAAGGAGGAGAACACTTTCATTTGACTGTTCATTTTATTTTATGGTTTTATCGATACCAAAGAAATAAAATGGAACAATGCGCTCTATCACTGAAAAATGTGATTTATCCGGCCGTTATTCTTCTTTAAAAGTAGCTCAGCCACTTCTTTTCAGCCTGGTTCGCCTGCTTGTAGCGGCTGAACCACAGGCAGGCCGGGTAGAGAAGCAACATCACCCCGATCCAGACCAGGTACACTACCACCAGTGAGAATCCGTACCCCACCAGCTGCTGATTGGCAGTGACCCATGTAGTGAAATTCACCATATCGGAGGCCGGTCTCCCGGAGATCATAGCCCCGAAAATGCCAAGGGTATGGATCACCGGAATATGGATCAGGTAAAAGAACATCGGCACTTTTCCGAACACCATCACTTTGGATGTGAAACGGTTCAGTGGCCGTTCTGCATAGGCCAGGAACAGTAAGGCCGGTCCGGTGGTCATCAGTATAAAAAGAAGGGACGGTGGATATTTGGTCACATTCACAAAAGAAAAAACAGTAAAGAGTGCATTTTTTTGCGACGACCAGTTTCCCGGATCGCCGTATGTATTGGTGAAACGAAGTACGATGAAAACTGCGATGGCGCCCAGGCCGATATTACGCAGGATTCTTTTACGGTAAGCCGCATCGATATCAGAGGCATACAAACTCCCCAGGCAAAAACCCAGGGAGATGATACCGATATAGGGAAGCACCGGATACCCGATCACCAGATTGGCGGGACCCACCCGGAATCCGAAGAAATTGGGATCATGCAGTAACGACCAGATCAGGGCAGGAAAGCTGTCCCCGGCAATATGCACACCATCGAAAGCATTGTGCGCGCCAACCAGTACCAGTCCGAGGAACAACAAAACAGGCCTGGGCAGGTGGATCAGTAAGGCCAGCACCATCATACTGATGCCGAATGCCCAGATCACCTGGAGGATAAAGGCGGGATAATGCGGATTGAAGGTCCAGGCCAGGGTCACGTAAGCAAACTCCAGGATCACCAGCCACAATCCGCGGGTGAAAAGGAAGAACGACAGGGCCTTTTTCCCATGCTTCATACCGTACAAACAAGCTGAAATACCGGCCAGCAGCGTGAAGACAGGTGCACAGTAATGCGTGATCCATCTTGTCAGGAAGATCGGAGCGCTAGTGAAGTTCAGGTCGGTAGGATCATGTAGATATGAGTAGGCATGGAAATAATCGCGG